>JBNGDR010000086.1:0-7919 GCA_049975685.1 Anaerolineae bacterium | reverse complement strand
GTTACACTGTGCTGGTATTTGATCTAAGGCTCAAAGTTAAGGAACTGGGAGGTCATTATGACGACAACGACGATGGAACGCAACGGGGTAAAAGAGCGCCCTGTCACCTCGAAAGAACGGTGGGCATGGTATCTCTACGACTTCGGGAACTCGGCCTACGCGGCCGTAGTCTTGCTGGCGGTCTATTCCGCCTATTTCAAAGGACAGGTGGTGGGTGGTGCCGAGGGTTCCAAACTCTGGGGGCTGGCTGTGGGTATTGCCATGCTGGTGGTGGCCGTGATCTCACCGGTTCTGGGGGCCATCGCGGATTTCTCCGGGACCAAGAAGCGCTTCCTTTTCTTCTTCACGACCATGGCCTGCGTCTTCACAAGTCTGCTCTTCTTAGCCCGCGAAGGTCAGGTCCTCATAGGGATGCTTTTCTTCATCCTCGCGGAGATCGGATATCGTAGCGCTCAGGTCTTCTACAACTCGCTGCTTACCGAGATCGCCGAGCCCGAGGAGATCGGGCGCGTCTCCGGTATCGGCTGGGCTATTGGATCGGCGGGTGGGATCCTTGCTCTACTCCTCATCCTGCCCCTCATCGTCATGATCGAGGGGACCCTCATCGTGCGCATCTCGCTGATCATCACGGCTGTCTACTTCGCCATCTTCTCTATTCCCATCTTCCGCTGGTTGAAGGAGCGGACGGAGCCCCAGGATCTACCTGAGGGTGAGACCTATCTCAGTCTGGGTTTCAAACGGGCCCTGAGCACAATGCGAATGACGCGCGACTACACGGAGTTCGTCAAGTTCCTCGTTGCTTTTCTCATCTACAACGATGGCGTCATTATGGCCTTGAACTTCGCCTCCATCATCGGCGCGGTGCTCTTTGGCATGGAACAGGAGGAGCTCATCATCTTCGTCATCCTGGTACAGGTGACCAACGTGGCAGGTGCCTATCTCTTTGGTATGCTGACAGAGTGGTGGAGCGTCAAGCGCTCCTTGCTCCTCTCCATCCTCATGATGATCGGTGTTGTGACATGGATGTACTTCGCGCAGACGGTCACCGCTTTCTACATCGTGGGTGCCTTGGCCGGATTTGCCATGGCGGGTATCCAGTCGGTAAGCCGGGCCATGGTGGCGGTGCTGGTACCCTCGAAGAAGAGTGCGGAGTTCTATGGCTTCTTCGCCGTCGCGGGTCGTACCTCCTCCTTCATCGGCCCCACGGTCTACGGCTGGGTGGCCTATCGGGCCGCGCTTCTCTTTGAGTCACGGGGTCTGACCCCTCTGCTGGCTGAGCAGAGCGGTCAACGGGTTGCGATTCTATCCATCGCGGCCTTCCTCCTGATAGGGTTTGTCCTGCTCCTGCTTGTCAATCAAAGTCGAGCACGTGCTCTCGCAGACGATCTGGCGGGTTGACGCTCACGGGGGTAAGTACGATGTCAGAAGAACGTGAGAAGCAATTCCCCTATCCCAGACGGAGGGTGATCCGTTGGTTTCTTCGCCGGTTCATCCACGCTGCTTTTGCTGTCATCAGCGACCTGGAAATCGTTGGGCGCGAGAATTTGCCGGAGGAAGGGCCCCTGCTGCTGGTCGCCAACCATTTCAGTTTCATCGATCCGGTGTTGATGATACGGGTTGCGCCCTGGCCTGTTGAGTTTGTCGGGGGGTTCCATTTGCCCAACGCGCCCAGCATTGTCCGGGGGTTGCCCAAGCTCTGGGGCTACTACCCTGTCTTCCGGGGGACGGGATCTCGCTACGCGCTACGAGCGGCGGAGACGGTGCTCAACCAGGGGGGCGTGCTCGGTATCTACCCCGAAGGGGGCAGCTGGGTGGACGTGCTCCGTCCGCCCCGTCCCGGCGCGGCCTTTCTGGCGGCGCGAACGGGCGCCCGACTCCTGCCACTGGGCTTCGATGGTTTGACCGAGGTCTTTCCCAGGTTGAGAAAAGGAGGACGTGCCAAGGTCACGGCGCGCATTGGTAAGGCTTTTGGGCCCTTCCACGTGGAGGGACGGGGCCGGAAACGGCGCCGCCAGCTGGAGGAGATCGGAGATGTTATCATGCGTCACATCGCCGAGTTGATCCCGCCGGAACGTCGCGGACACTATTCGAAAGATCCCGAGATCCGTGCGGCTGCGAAAGGCACCGAGGTCTATCCCTGGGCTGATGCGACGGAGGAGGAGATCACGGGGTAGGGCAGTGGGGCAGGGAACAGAGATCAGTAAGCAGTGAGAAATGACGGTGAGCGAATATGAGGAGGCGGGGATGACGGAAGAAGAGAAGAGCAGGCCATCTGAGGGGTCGTACGAACCGACGACGGAGGCATGGAACGAAGTAGGTCGGCAGTTCCAGAGTCTTGGGGAGAGCCTTGCGGCTGCTTTCCGCACGGCCTGGGAGGATGAAGGAAACCGTCAGCAGTTGCGTGAGATGCGCGACGGTTTGCAGTCCATGGTCAACGAGGTGGGACAGGCTATTGATGAGGCTGCATCTTCCACCGAGGGGCAGAAAGCGCGCGCGGAGGCGGAACGTGCGGCGGCATCGGCGCGAGCGGCGGCGGAGAAGTCCTGGCAGGAGGCCCGTCCCCACCTTGTCGCAGCTCTGGATCGAGTGAGCGCTGAACTGCAACAGATCAACGAACGGTTGAAGCGCAAACCTGCGGAGGGGGAGACCCCATCGGAGACGGAGAGCTCCCAGCTCTGACGCCGATTCCTTCGAGAAACTTTCAGGACCTCCGGGAAATAAAACTCTCGGAGGTCTTGTTTTGTACGAACGCCGACTTGGAGTACAATAGCGTTTATGCGTTGGGGGGAGTTCACATGAGCCCATGGCTCACATTCCGCAAACATGATGTGGTCTAGGAACGAGATTCCTCGTCACTGCGTTCCTCGGAATGACAAAGTACCTATTTTCTTAGGGAGGGCATGGTGTTAAAACGTTGGTTGAGTGTGACGCTGCTACTCGCGGGTGTGATCCTGCTTGCGGGTTGCAAATCAGAGGAAGGGACACCGACACCCACTGTCCATCTGGAACCCACGACTACGGCCGTGCCCTTTATCATTATTCCCACACCGACGTCGACGGCGCCGGCCGTGGTAACGCCCGAGGAAGATGCAGGGGAGACGCCGCAGGCTCCGCCCTCGACCCCCATCCCAGGCGAAGGGCCGGTGGGTGAATCCCAGGAAGGTGGCGCGTTGGGTTCCATCTGGAGCCTGGCCAATGTCCGCTATGGTGTCCACGAGGATCGGCTGCGGGTGGTTCTGGAGATGGCTGAACCAGGTTCAAACGTCCCGAAGTACCGTGTCGTCGAGGTGGATAACGCGGCGACGCCCTTCCCCACAGGCCACGACCCTGAGTGGGGTGCGGCCCGTCTCGATATTGTCATCAGCGATCTCTATGCTCGTGACTATCCACTCAGCGAGAGATTACCGATGACGTTGGAGGACGATCCTGTGGTCACGCAGATCGGCCAGTATCCCACCTTCGACGATGCTCTACTGGGCTTCTCCATTGGACTTTCTAGCCCCGCAACCTTTGAGGTGCACGAGCTCACCGATCCGGTGCGTATCGTCATCGATGTGTTGTACCCGTGAACTTGAATCGGCATGATAGCTGTTGAGTAAGGGAGGAGTAACATAAGATGAACTGGATCGGGTTTTTGAGAGATACGGATATCTTCCAGGGACTGAGCCGGAAGCACCTTCAGACCCTAGCCGAGGTGGGGGCCGAGGTTGTCTTCGAAGAAGGGGAGACGATTCTGGAGGAGAACGCTCCCAGCGATGAGCTCTACGTTATCGTTGAGGGGGAGGTGGAGATCGCCGTCGATCCCAGTCTCATCGACGTCCACGGCGATAGAGGTCCAGGCCCGACGGGGATCGTCACGTTGCGTTCGGGGCAAACTTTCGGCGAGATCGGATTGGTCGATTATGGTCTGCGTTCGGCTTCGGCGCAGGTGGCATCAAAGGAGACCCGGCTTCTGGCCTTCCGTCGTGAGGATCTCATGCGCTTATGCGAAGAGGACTATGAGCTGGGCTATTATCTAATGCGCAATATTGCGAGTGAACTGGCGTTCAAAATCCGCAACACCGATATTATGTTACGTGAACGGTTGCTCTGGCAAGAGCGGCAAGAGGTCTAGGTTCAAGTTGCTGTTCTCATTTCCTGATCCTTTGTTCTGTGACTTCCGGTTCAGCGCTGGAAGCTTTGAGATGGGGTATTTCACAGTTCGCCGGGGAGAGGGTGGGTGTTTATGTCTTACCCCCTCGCTCTCCCTGACTCTTACGGTGGATTTCTGGACGGAGGCACTACGTGGATCACGCTGATCTCTTTTACCGATTCGGCGCTGCTCTGGCTATGGGCGCTCTCATTGGTCTCGAACGGGAACATTCACATAATAAGGGACGCGACGAGCTCTTTGCAGGAGCACGGACCTTTCCTCTCATCGCGCTGTTGGGTTGTCTTGCTGCATTGATCAGCGCCGAGCTGGATTCGGCGGGTTCCTTCGTTGCAGCATTGAGCATTATGGGATTGATGCTTGCCGCAGTGTATTTTACCAGCGCGCGACGGGGGCATACAGGTCTCACCACCGAGGTTGCAGCTCTCTTAACCCTATTGGTGGGAGCGCTCTGCTACTGGGAGTACCTGGCTCTGGCGGCGGCCCTTACCGTTGTGATAACGGTGCTACTCTCGTTGAAACCCGAGTTTCACACCCTGGCCGAGAATATCACCCAGGAGGATATTTACGCCACCCTTAAATTTGCCTTCATCTCCGCCATTATCCTGCCCGTGTTGCCCGACAGCACCTTTGGCCCCCTCGACGTGCTAAATCCCTATCAGATCTGGATGATGGTGGTCTTCATCTCCGGGATCAGTTTCCTGGGATATCTGCTCATCAAAATCGTGGGGCCTCGACAGGGTATCGGCCTGACGGGGCTGCTCGGGGGTATCGCTTCAAGCACGGCGACGACTCTCAGTTTCTCCCAGCAAAGCCATCAGGAGCGGGATCTGGCGAGGCCCTTCGCCATGGCTATCATTATCGCGTGGGTTGCGATGTTCGTACGGCTATTGGTGGTGGTGGGAGCGTTGAATCTGGCATTGCTGAGACTCTTGTGGGTGCCAGCCGTCGCTTCCGCGGTTGCGGGTGCTGCCTATTGCGTTTTTCTATATCTCAGTCAGCGCACGGAGGAGACGAGTGATATTCGTTACTCGAATCCTTTCCAGTTGGGACCGGCGCTGACCTTCGGTCTGCTCTACGCTGTGATGCTGGTTATTGCCAAGGCTGCCAGAGTCTATCTTGGAGAGACCGGTCTCTATCTCTCCAGTGTCGTTGCGGGGTTGACAGACGTTGACGCCATCGCGCTCTCCATCATCGATCTTGCGAATACTGCCGATGGTTTGGAATTATCGATAGCGTCCCGGGCTATTATCCTGGCAGCCCTCTCCAACACTGCTGCCAAGGGGGGGATTGTGTTGACAACGGGTACCCCCGAGCTACGCCGTGCGCTCTGGCCTGGTTTCTTGTTGATGATTGTCACAGGCCTGAGCGTCGCTTTTATCTTCTAACGAGATCTCTTTTCCCCATCCCTGTTGCGATTGTTTATCATTCGTGCGTTCATAGAAGGAGGAAGTATTCCATGCAGAAGTCGAACGTTGTCTCCTACGGTTCCTGGCCCTCTCCCATCTCCTCAAATCTCATTGTCTCAGCGACTGTCCGTCTGGGGACACCCGTACTCGATGGTGAGGATATCTACTGGCTGGAAGGACGCCCCTCGGAGGGGGGACGGCACGTCATTGTGCGGCGGACGCCGGAGGGTGATCTCTCGGATGTCCTCCCGGCACCTTACAACGCACGGACTCGCGTTCACGAGTATGGCGGTGGTTCCTTCGTTGTACATGAAGGTATGATCATCTTCTCCAATTTTGCCGATCAGCGGCTGTATCGCATGGATGCTGAGCCGGCACTCCCCGGTTCCCGGCGTTCCTTCGGTCGTCCCCGGCCCATCACACCAGAGACGGCGCTACGTTATGCCGATGGTGTCTTTGACACAGTACGAGATCGCCTCATCTGTGTGCGCGAGGATCACCGGATTAGCATGCGTGAGGCTACCAACACTATCGTCGAGGTGAATCCCTCGGGTGACGTTGACGGCGGTCAGGTTCTGGTCTCCGGCAACGATTTCTACGCGACTCCACGTCTGAACCCTGCTGGGGATAGGTTGATCTGGCTTACCTGGAACCATCCCAATATGCCGTGGGACGGTACGGAGCTGTGGATGGCGGAGGTCCATGAGGATGGCTCCCTTGGGGAACCCCGGAAGGTTGCAGGGGGCGCCACGGAATCTATCTTCCAGCCCACCTGGTCACCCGATGGCACGCTCTATTTCGTCTCCGATCGCACCGGATGGTGGAATCTCTATCGCCTGCGTGACGGAGAAATTGAGCCATTGGTGGATCTGGAGGCGGAGTTCGGCCTTCCTCAGTGGGTCTTCGATATGTCCACCTACGACTTCGCGGCGGCGGACCGAATCGTCTGCTGTTACAGTCAGAGCGGTGTCTGGCATCTGGCTGAGCTGGACACCAACTCCGGCAAGTTGAATCCCTTTGACCTTCCCTATACAGAGATCACGTCTCCGAAGTACTCTCCGCAGGGCCTGGTCTTCCGGGGGGGATCTCCCACCGCAGCCACTGCTCTTGTTCTTTTCGAGCTGGATACGGGCGCGACGGAGGTGCTGCGCAGCTCCAGCCGGACGGACCTCAGTCCTTCTTATTTCTCCGTACCCGAGGTCATTGACTATGAGACCGAGGGTGGTAAAGTGGCCCACGCCTTCTTCTACCCACCGACCCATCCTGATCACGAAGCACCTGACGGAGAGCTGCCCCCTCTCCTGGTCTTCGTGCACGGTGGGCCTACCGGTTCTGCCTCCACGACGTTGGATTTGAGCCGGCAGTACTGGACAAGCCGAGGTTTCGCCCTGCTGGACGTAAACTACCGGGGCAGCACAGGGTATGGCCGGGCCTATCGTCAAGATCTGGAGGGGGTGTGGGGGATTGCGGACGTTCTCGATTGTGTGCATGGTGCCCGCCATCTCGTGATGGCAGGACGAGTTGATGGGAAACGCCTGGCCATCCGTGGTGGGAGTGCTGGAGGCTATACGACGCTATCTGCACTCACCTTCTACGACACCTTCGACGCGGGCGCGAGTTACTATGGTGTGGCCGATCTGGAGGCCCTGGCAAAGGAGACGCACAAGTTTGAGTCGCGCTACCTGGATAAGCTCGTCGGTCCCTATCCCGAGGAGAAAGATCTCTACGAGGAGCGTTCACCCATCCACCATACTGATCAACTCTCCTGTCCCGTTATTTTCCTACAGGGATTGGAGGACGAGGTGGTACCCCCGAACCAGGCCGAGATGATGGTCAAGGCATTGCGGGAGAAGGGAGTGCCCGTGGCATATCTCACCTTTGAGGGGGAGCAGCACGGTTTCCGCCGGGCAGAGAATATGAAACGCGCGTTGGATGCCGAGCTCTACTTCTACGCACGTATCTTTGGTTTCAAGCTGGCAGACCCGGTGCCGCCCGTGGAGATCGAGAACCTTTAACGTCCTATCACGGCTGATTTGATGGACCAGTAACGGCCCTGCGTCTCGTTGCAACTTCACGCGCTCCGGCTCGTATTAAGAATAGGTCCATGTTAGCCAAGTTAGGAGGTGCAAGATGACCGAATCCAAGAAACGTAGAACGCCCTGGTACCTGTGGCCTTTTGTCGCGGTGTGGCGCCTGCTGGCCTTCATCGTCGAACTGACAGGCCGGTTGCTGGCGGCCGTTTTGGGGCTGACCTTGATGATCGTGGGTTTTATCCTCACCCTCACCGTTGTGGGGGCCCTGGTCGGCGTGCCCCTCATGATCTTTGGTTTTCTACTCATTCTGCGTGGTTTTTTCTGATC
>JBNGDR010000085.1:0-7960 GCA_049975685.1 Anaerolineae bacterium | reverse complement strand
TTCTTCTGCAACTCCGGCGCTGAGGCCAACGAGACGTCACTGAAAATCGCGCGCCGGTACACGGGCCGGACCGAGATCGTCGCCATGGAGGGTGGCTTCCACGGGCGTACCATCGGCCCCCTGAGCGTCACCGGGCTGGGTCACTACCGCGAGATGTTCCAGCCGCTGCTGACGGGCAGCAGATTCGCGGAATTCGGCGATCTGGCGAGCATTGAGGCCGCAGTCACCGACGAGACCGCCGCCGTCATACTGGAGCCCATTCAGAGCATGGCTGGGGTCCGTGTGGCCAACGCCGATTTCTACCAGGGTCTGCGTCGCCTCTGTGACGAACGCGGCGCCCTGCTCATCTTCGACGAGGTCCAGACGGGCTTCGGGCGGACGGGAACGATGTTCGCCGGTGAGCACTGGGGCGTCGTGCCCGATCTCATCAGCGTCGCCAAGGGTATGGCGAGCGGTTTCCCGATGGGCGCGACGTTGGTACGGGGTGAGATCGCCGAGACCATCTCTTACGGTGAACAGGGTTCCACCTTTGGCGGCGGGCCTCTGGCTTGTGCCGCCGCACAGGCCAATCTTCAGACCATCCTGGAGGAAAACCTGGTAGAGAACGCCCGGACTATGGGCGCTTACATCCAGGAGAGGATGAACGGATTGGGTGGTGTTGTGGAAGTACGCGGCCTGGGGTTGCTGCTGGGCGTAGTGACGGAACGCCCGGCCAAGGAGATGCAACAGGCGCTGCTGGAGGAGGGTTTCATTGTCGGCTCGTCGGTCGATCCTCACGTGCTGCGGCTGATGCCACCCCTCATCGTCGAGGAAGAGCACGTTGATGCACTTGTGACGGCCTGGAACAAGGTAATGCAAACAATGGATTAATGAATGCACCAATATTATGGTGGGGAGATAACAAGATGGAAACCCGTTTATCAGTTTGTGGCGCAGATTGTACAAGTTGTGAATATCTGAATGACAACCAATGTCCGGGATGTGCAGATATTGAAGGAAAGGTCTGGTGGGCCACCTACGTAGATGCGGAGATCTGCCCCATTTACGACTGTGCAGTCCATGAGAAACAATTCGATAATTGCGGGCAATGCGATTATTTGCCCTGTGAACTCTGGAGAGCGTTGAAGGATCCGGATTATTCAGATGAAGAACACGAAGCGAGCATCCAGAAGCGCGTATCCCTGCTTCAGCAAGGAGCAGGATAGTGACACAGCGATTATCGAGCTTCGGAGATGCGTTGTGCCTGCACCTTTACAACCAGAGGATCGCGAATTATTCTCATTTCTTGAATCATAGGGGAGGCTTTTAGATGCGTGACGTTACCCTACTACGGGAGGCGCTGCCCTATATCCGCAAGTACAAGGATAGCGTTTTTGTCATCAAGATCGGTGGGCGATTGGTGGAGGAGCAGGAGGCGCTGGATGCCCTGGCCCGCGATATCACACTGCTCCATCTCATTGGAATCAAGGTCATCATTGTGCACGGCGGTGGCTCCCAGGCGACCCAGCTGCTTCAGGAGCTGCGTCACGAGAGCAAGTTCGTCAACGGGCGACGTATCACCGACGCGCCCTCGCTCGAAGCTGCGAAGATGGTCTACGGCGGCAAGGTCAACCTGGAGATCCTCTCGGCACTGCGGAACAGCGGCGCCCGGGGCGTGGGCCTTTCCGGCGTCGACGCTGATCTCATTGTGGCGAAGAAGCGCGAGGCGGTACAGGTCCTCAATCGGGAGACGGGCACCTACGAGGAGGTAGACTTCGGGTACGTAGGTGACATCGTCGGGGTGAACGTAGCGCTCATTGAGCAGTTGTTGGCGGGGGGGTACGTGCCCGTCATCGCCTGCCTGGGCGCTGACGAGGAGGGAAACATCTTCAACATCAACGCCGACACCGTCGCGGCGACCATCGCCGCCGAGCTGGAGGCCGACCGTTTCATCAACGTGACCAACGTCCGGGGCATCTACCGGGATATCGAGGACGAGACATCGCTCATCTCCTACGTCGACGCCGAGGAAGCACAGCGACTCATCGAAGAGGGTATCGTCCAGCAAGGCATGATCCCCAAGGTACAGAGCTGCCTTATGGCCATCGAGGGAGGCGCCCGGCGCGTCAGCCTCATCGATGGTACTGATCCCACGGCTCTCCTCACCGAGGTCTTCACCAGCGAAGGTCACGGAACCATGATCGTCGGTACGAGCGAGAAAGAGCGATACGTCAGCGAGGAACTTACCACTTAGTGATCAGAGAGTAGAGAGCAAAGGGCAGTGATTGGAACACTACGTCATGTCTCTCGCAACCTGCTTACCGCTCACTCATTCAAAAAGGAGGCATTATGTTCGGTATAGAAGGACGCAATTTCATCAACACGGCCGATTTCACCCAGGAGGAGATCCAGGCCCTCATCGACCTGGCACTCAAGATCAAACAGGGCAAGGCGGCGCCGAGCCTGGCGGGCAAGGTGCTGGCGACGGTCTTCTTCAATCCGTCGGTACGCACACGCACCTCATTCGCTGCCGGGATGTTCAAGTTAGGCGGTTTAGCCATCGATCTAACGCCCGGCAAGGGCTCGTGGACCTTCGAGTTCGAGGAGAATGTCGTCATGGACGGCGTTACCGCCGAGCACGTCAAAGAGGCCGCGCCGGTGCTCTCCGGCTATAGCGACGCCCTGGCCGTGCGCAGCAGCGAACTGGTCACGACGGCGGCGGAGAGCGTTGAGGTGACATCCTGGGAGACGCTGAAACAGGACACCGTCGTGGGTGGCTTTGCCCGTCACGCCACCGTCCCTGTCATCAACATGGAGTCCAACGTCTACCACCCCTGCCAGGGACTGGGCGACGCCGTCACCCTCAAGGAGACGCTGGGTGAGACCCAGGGTAAGAAATTCGTGCTCACCTGGGCATACCATCCCAAGGCCCTCCCCATGGCGACACCCAACTCCCAGATGTTAGCCGCCTGCGACCTGGGCCTGGATGTCGTGGTGGCGCGCCCCGAGGGCTGGGCCCTCGATCCCAAGATCATGGCGACGGCCATAGAGCGCGCGCGGGCCTGCGGCGGTTCGGTAACAACCACGACCGACCAGACAGCGGCCTTCGAGGGGGCCGACGTTATCTGCGCCAAGAGCTGGGGGGCGCTGGAGTACTACGGCGACTGGGAAGAGGAGAAGCGCATCCGCGAGGGTCTCAAGGGCTGGATGGTTGACGCGGACAAGATGGCCCTCACCCGAGATGCTTACTTCATGCACTGCCTGCCCATCCGCCGCAACGTCGTCGCCAGCGATGCCGTGCTTGATAGTCCCAACTCCATCGTCGTCCAGCAGGCCGAGAACCGCATGTGGGCACAGATGGCGTTGCTGGCAGCGCTGTTGACCTGACTCCATGAAAACCACAACCTACATCGTCACCGAAGAACAACGGCGCCTCGACCTGGCGATGGTCCCCTACGATATCTGGGGAACCCGTGCCCACGTCCGCATGCTCCACGCCATCGACGTTCTCGACGAGGAGGAGCTGATACGGATCCTGGATGCTCTCGCCACCATTGAAAAGCGGGTGGAAGAAGGATGCTACGAGATCGATCCGAGCCTGGGCGCCCAGCTCACGCTGGAGCAGGAGATCACGACGCTGGCCGGGCGAGAGGCCGGGGGGAAGGTTCACACGGGGCGCAGTCGCAACGACCAGGTCATCACCGCACAGCGGCTCTACCTCCGCGACCGGCTCCTGGAGGTGGAGAATGTGCTTCTAGAGGTGACAGAGCGCCTGGTCATCATGGCAGCGGACCACGTCCGCACGGTGATGCCCGGTTACACCCACATGCAACCCGCCAAACCCACCACCTTCGGTCAGTGGTGCCTGGCCTACGCCGACATGCTCCTCCGAGACGTGGAAAGGATGGAGGAGAGCTTCGCGCGCTGGAACCGGAACCCGCTGGGCGCGGCGGAGAGTTACGGGAGTTCCTGGCCCCTCGACCGGGCACTCACCGCCGAGATCCTGGGTTTCGACGGCGTACAGGAGATCCCAATGGACGTAGTCGCCACCCGGGGAGAGATGGAGGCCGAGATCCTCAGCAACCTCTCTTTCGTCACGCTACACCTCAGCAAACTGGCCCAGGACCTATTGATGTTCACCACCTTCGAATTTCGTTTCGTCCATCTCGGACAAAAGGTGGCGCAACGGATGGGAAAGGTAACGGGGAGCTCCATCATGCCCCAGAAGAAGAACCCTGACGTCCTGGAGCTTCTGCGGGCCGACGCCAGCGTCGTCTACTCACTGCTCTTCCAGACGCTGGAGGTACTCAAGGCGCTCCCCTTCGGCTATAACCGGGATTCCCGGGAGAGCAAGGCGACGGTCACGGCGGGTCTGGCGCGCGTCATGGCCGATCTGGCGACGCTGGGACAGACGCTGGACACTCTCTCGGTGGATGCAGCGCGAATGAAGCAGGCGGTCATCGATAACTATTCACTGGCTACAGATCTGGCCGATTACCTGGCCCAGGAGCACGGATTGCCCTATCGGGCCGCCTACACCGCTGTGGGAAAGACGGTCGATAGCGCTATCCAGGAGGGAAAGGCACTGCACGAAGTGAATGTTGGTGTACTTGCAGCTATGGTCGAGAAAGAGGCGGGCACACAGATCGATCTGACGCAGGCGGAACTGGAGAGAGCCCTTGACCCGGTACGGTGCCTGGAGGGACGGCAACACATCGGCGGTGCCGCCCCAGCCCGGATGGCGGAAGCTCTTACACGCCGGAAGGAGCAGCTGCAAGAGCACCGAGCGTGGGTGAAGATGCAACAAGAGAGAATAGCGCAGGTCCGGTATGGCTGTTGCCCTGGAGCCCAAATGTGAGTACAATGGTTCACGAAGATAGCGAACGCTGATCCAAAGGAACTCACATGTGAGCGAGCAGACAAATCAACATGTCGATTTCTCCAGGAGGGGCTCCCTCCTATCGACCAAGATCCACATCCCACGATCACGCCCCGATCTGGTGACTCGCTCACGCCTCATCGACCGGCTCAACGACGGGCTGGGCCTGGGTCACCGGCTCACGCTCATCTCCGCACCTGCGGGCTTCGGTAAAACTACGCTGCTGAGCGAATGGGCCTCCCATGCGGCGCAACCCGCAGCCTGGCTCTCGCTGGACGAGAGCGACAACCACCTGACGCGCTTTCTATCCTATCTGGTTGCAGCACTCCAGCAGGTTGAACCTCACCTGGGCCGAGCTATCCCCGAGACCCTCCGTGCCCCCCAGCCGCCCCCAGTTGAGACGCTCATCACCTCGCTCATCAACCAGATCAACGCCCTCACCGGCGATCTCATTCTGGTGCTCGACGACTATCATCTCGTCACCTCCTCACAGATCCATCAGGCGCTCGGCTTCCTGCTTAAACACCAACCCAATAATCTCCACCTGGTCATCGCTACCCGCGCCGATCCACCGCTGCCCCTGGCTCGTCTGCGCGGACGCCGGCAGCTGACCGAGCTGCGCCAGGCCCAGCTGCGCTTCACAGCCGAAGAGGCTGCCATCTTCCTCAAACGTCTCTCGGGGCTTGACCTATCCGCCGGAGAGATCGCGGCCCTGGAGGAACGCACCGAGGGTTGGATCACCGGGCTACAGTTGGCCGCACTCTCAATGCGAGGATGTGAAAACGTCTCCGGTTTCGTCTCATCCTTCAGCGGGAGCCATCGTTACGTTCTGGACTACCTGACCGAGGAGGTTCTGCTGCGCCAACCCGAGGAAATTCGGGAATTTCTCCTTAGCACCTCCCTTCTGGAGCGCCTGTCCGCCCCCCTCTGTGATGCGGTGCTAGCAACGGACGAATCAGCGAACGAACGAATCAACAAGTCGGCGAGTGAACGACAGGATACATCGCAGGCTATCCTCGAACACCTTGAGGCGGCCAATCTCTTCGTCGTCTCCCTGGACGACCAACGGGTTTGGTACCGCTACCATCGCCTCTTCGCCGATCTGTTACGGGCGCGCCTAGAGGAGCTCCACCCCGATCGCGTCCCCCATCTACACCACCGGGCCAGCGTCTGGTACGAGCAAGAGGCCATGCTTGATGAAGCGATGAAACACGCCATCGCGAGCGGCGATCAGGCACGGGCGGCCCAGATCGTTGAAAGCCACGGTCGCTCACTACTCATGCACGGTGAACTAACCACACTGCTCCGCTGGATCTCAGACCTTCCTGAGGAAACCATTCAGACCAGCGCCGTCATCTGCATCAATCACGCCTGGGCATTGCTGTTGACCGGCCAATTGAACGGCATTGAGGAACGTTTACAGCAGGTTGAGAAGCTGCTGGAAGGACACTCAAAGGACCCCCGTCAGGGAGATATTGCCGTCATCCGCGCCTACAGGGCAGCGCAGGAAGGAGACGTGGCGCGCACCGTCGATCTGGCCCGGCTGGCTCTGGAACGGCTCCCCCCATCAAAGCAGGGGGAGCGCGGCGTGGCCTTCTTCGTACTGGCCGGCGCCCACCTCATGGCGGGCGACTGGGGCTCGGCAAAAGATGCGTTCGCCCAGGCAGCAGCCGTCGGGCAGCAGGGCGAGAATCTGCACATCGCCGTCCCGGCACTCAATTCTCTGGCGGACATTCAGGCCCTCCAGGGGCATTTGCACCAGGCGCAAAGAACTGCTCGAGAGGCTGTTGATCTCGTCACTGGCACCAGCGGGCAACCCTTGCCCATCGCTGCAGGAGCTCTTTCCGCGCTGGCGGAGCTGGCCTACGAGTGGAACGATCTGGACGAAGCTCTCGCCTACGCCAGTCGGAGTCTCGATCTCGGCCGCCTCTGGGGTAACAGTGATACACTGGGTATCTCCTACCTGACGCTGGCGGAGATACTGGCGGCACACGGAAGGCTCCATGAAGCACAAGATGTCTTTCGAGAGGCAGAACGCTTCAGCCAGGAAGCCTCTTTGTTGCCCACCTTCTTCCCCCGATTGCAACGAACCCGGGTGCGACTCTGGCTGGCAAGGGGGGATCTGGCGGCAGCGGCAGCCTGGGCGAAGGTCGTAACCTTCGATCCCCGTCACCCCGTATACGCGGAAACTTCCCTCGCGCTGGCCCGGGTGCACCTGGCGCTGGGAAATCCCGGTAATACCTTGCAGATCCTATCCCCGCTGCTGGAGATGGCACGCACCCAGAATCTCACTTCGTGGCTCATCGAGGGGTTGGCCCTGCAGGCGCTGGCCCACCATGCCCAGCGTGATGAGGAGCAGGCACTCGCCACATTGACGGAAGCGCTCACTCTGGCTCAGCCGGGGGGATACGTGCGCCGTTTCGTAGACATCGGCCCAGCGATGCTCCCGCTTCTGAAGGAAGCCGCAGCTCGGGGCATCGTGCCGGACGACCTGCTTGCGGCCCTGGGAGATGTGGCGGACCGGCCCAAGCCTTCGCCCGCACAGCCTCTCATCGAACCCCTGAGCGATCGCGAGATCGAGGTACTCTCCCTCGTGGCCCAGGGTCTATCCAACCGGGAGGTAGGACGTCGCCTTCACATCGCCGAGAGCACCGTAAAGTCCCACCTCAACAACGTCTACGGCAAGCTGGGCGTCGATAACCGGACCCAGGCCGCGGCGAAAGCCCGGACACTGAACATCATCTCGTAGATTATCTACATTTCCAACCTCCAATCCAACCTTTGGTGGATGACACTCCAACCTGTCGGGTGGTATGCTACGTGTATAGTGTCTATCCATCATACGCCACATAGCATAGGAGGTTCTCGTGACAAAGATCAAGCAGTTGCCTACCCGGCAGCGCATCCGCAAAGGATTGCTGTTCCTGTCATTGCTGCTCTTCCCCATCACCCTCTATTACTTTTCGCCCGCTCTCATCATACAGGGCGCCTCAGAGGGTGTCATCAACGGCAGCTTCATCGTCTTCGGTCTGATGCTCCTGGGGGCGCTCTTCGTGGGGCGGCTCTGGTGCGGGTGGGCCTGTCCCGCCGGGGCCCTGCAGG
>JBNGDR010000084.1:0-7980 GCA_049975685.1 Anaerolineae bacterium | reverse complement strand
GTGATCGATATTCCTAAGCGGCAGGTGACCGTGGGGGATGAGCCCATCTCCCTGACACCGACGGAATTCGATATTCTCAAGGTGCTCGCAGGCTATCCTGGGCGGCCCTTTACCCGTGCCCAGCTCATGGAGCGGGTGTACGATACTGCCTATACCGGATACGACCGTGCTATCGACTCTCACGTCGCCAACCTGCGGGGCAAGATCGAGGAGGATCCCAGAAATCCCAGATATATCGTGACCGTCTACGGTGTGGGCTACAAGATGGAGGAACCCTCGTGACGCTCTTGAAGTATATACGTTCGGTGTTGGGTAGGGCCTGGCGGCACTTCAACCCGCGCATCTTCTGGCAGATGTTGCTGGCCTTCGTGTTGGTCACACTGCTTACGGCTGTGGGTCTTTATCTGGCGGGACGCCGGGCTATCAATGAGGCTGAAAACGTGGTGCAAGATCAGGTTTCGTTTCCGCATCAGCTCTGGGCGGATCGGTTGGCAGGCTATTATGAGGATACGGGCTCCTGGGAAAGCGTCGAGGCCATGATCGCCACCTACCCTGAGGGTGAGGCCTGGGATCCGCAGGGCGAGGGTTGGGATATTCCGTACATCCTGGCGGCACCGGACGGTACCATCTTTTCCTCCAGTCATGAGGAACGGGTCGGGGAGACGTTGGCGAAGTTCGAGGAGCGAATTGCCACTCCCATCGTCGTCGATGGAAAGACGGTGGGAAAAGTTCTACTTATTGTCGTACCTCGCTTTGACGGCGAGAACAGGAATCTACGATTCTTTTACAGACCGCCATCCCGCGCGGGTATCGTCATCGATCGACTTCTGGAGACCAGCGCTTACGTGACGCTGGTGGCGTTGTTGCTGGGCATCTTCTTCTCCCGCACCATTAGTCGTCCCCTCACGGAGCTTACCCAGGCAACACGGGATGTTGCGGACGGTGATCTCAGCGTGCGCGTCTCGACGGAGCACGCGGGTGAGGTAGGTGAATTGGCGGAGTCTTTCAACCAGATGACCGAGGCGTTGGAGCGTGCTGACGAGATGCGCCGCAATATGACCGCCGACGTCGCCCATGAGCTGCGCACACCGTTGAGCGTCATACGAGGAAAACTCGAAGGCGTTGTCGATGGTGTCTACCCCGCCAACAAGGAGCATCTGGAGCCCATCCTGGAGGAGACGGCGGTGCTGACCCACCTCGTTGAGGATCTGCGCCTGCTGGCTCAGGCCGAGGCGGGCTACCTGACGTTGGACAGGCGGCCGGTTGATGTGGGAGATCTTATCCGTGACGCGCAGGTTAGCTTCACCCCCCTGGCTTCCGACAGGGATGTCACGCTCGTCCTCGATCTTCCCGCCTCGTTGCCCCGGGTGAGCGCCGATTGGCGTCGGATCGCCCAGGTGCTCGGTAATCTCATCAGCAACGCGCTGCGTCATACGCCGGAGGGCGGCGCGGTGACCCTCTCGGCGGAGGTAAAGGGTGACGTCATCGAGGTTGCTGTGCAGGATACGGGCACCGGTATTCCGCCCGAGGATCTACCCTACATTTTCGAGCGCTTCTGGCGCGGCGACAGAGCGCGTGTCCGCACGGACCTCGGCGTAGGCACCGGTTTGGGGTTGGCCATCGTTCGCCAGCTCGTTGAAGTGCACGGGGGCGAGGTCCGCGTGGAGAGCGAGTCGGGCCGGGGCTCGCGTTTTTTCTTCACCTTGCCTACGATTCCAGATCCCTCCGATGCATAGACGTAAATATGCCCCGGCTGCAAGCCGGGGCATGTTGGCTTTCCCCAAGCGAGGAATGCTGCCTTTCTCAGGACATGGCGCCTGCCGTCAATTCTCCTAGACTACGCTCTTCCCATACCACGATGATAGGCACGGCGACGAAGAGCGATGTGAAGGTCTCGCTCACCATACCTACCAACATCACGGCGATGAAGGGTTTGATGGTGGCGCCACCGAAGAGCAGGATGGCGATCATCACGAACATGGCGTTCAACTGCGTCGCCAGGGAGCGGTGCAGCGTCTCCATGACGCTCCGGTTGACCACCATCTCGAAAGGCTCGGCGCGATAGCGGGGTATATTCTCCCGAATGCGGTCGAAGACTACGATGATGTCCTGGACGGAGAAGCCGATGACGGTGAGCAGTGCGGTGAGAAAGAGAGCGTCGGCCTCCCAGCCCTGCAAGATGCCCATGAGGGCGAAGAAGCCCAGCGCCACGATAACGTTCACCGTCATCGCTACGATGGAAGCCACGCCGTACCGGAAGGGGTGGGGGACCCCCCGGAAGGAGAACCAGATGAAGAGCAGCACGGCGACGGCCGCCACGCCCACGGCCAGGCCCGCATTGCGGGCCACTTCGGTGCCGACGGCGGGTTCCACCGTGTTTACGTTGGAAAGTGCTCGATTGAGCGACCCCACCTGAGCGTCGATCGCGTTCAGGAGAGCCTGTACCTCATCCGCCGTCGCAAAGCCCGGCGCGCGCACCTGCCAGAGTTGTTCATCGCGGGCGCCCAGCCGTTGTACGATGGCGCCGGCGTACCCCTGCTCGACGAAGATCTCCCGGATTTCCATCTCGGTCACGTCCTCTTCGAAGCGGAGAACGAAGCGGCTACCTCCGGTGAAATCGATGCCCACCCGCAGAGGGCTTCCGAAGATCACGGTGGAGGCGACCAGCGCTCCCACGCTCAGGAGGATGAGAATCCCCGCAATGATGAAGTAGAGACGGCGTTTCTGGACGAAGTTGATCATGGTCTCCTCCTAGATCCCCAGCAACCAGGGCCTCTTGACGGCCTGTTCGCCGAAGAGAGCAAAGATGGCCCGGACCAGCGTCCGGGTCACAAAGATAGCGGTGAAGAGGTTAACGGTGGTCCCGATGGCCAGGGTGATGGCAAAGCCCTTGACCAGGCTGGCGGCAAAGGCGTTGCCGAAAAAGAAGAGGATGGCGCAGGTGAGCAGCGTCGCCAGGTTGGAGTCGCGTACTGAGGTCCAGGCGCGGGCGAAGCCAGCTTCGATGGCGCTGTTGAGGGAGCGTCCTCGTCGCAGCTCCTCCTTCATACGCTCAAAGACCAGGATGTTGGCATCCACCGCCATGCCGGCAGAGAGGAGAAACCCGGCGATCCCCGGCAAGGTAAGAGTGACAGGGATGAGCTTGTAGAGGAGCAGGTTGAGGAGTACGTAGAGAGCCAGCGCCAGATCGGCTGCCAGGCCGTTAAGGCGATAGTAGATGAGCATGAAGAGGAGTACGACGCTCAGGCCGACGACGCCGGCCCGCACGCTTTTCTCGACCGAGGTTTGCCCCAGCGAGGGGCCGATGGCGCGATAGCTCTCGATCTCCAGGGGGATGGGGAGGGCCCCGTAGCGCAGCTGGATGGCCAACTGTTGTGCGGAATCGTAGGTGAAATTGCCCCGGATGACAGCCGCACCCGATGTGATAGGACTATCAATCCCCGGGCAGGTGATGAGCTGTTTGTCCAGGATGATGCACAGGGGCTCTCCAATGTGGCTGGCGGTGTAATCAGCAAAAATCTGCGCGCCCTCGGATTGGAGCTCGAATTGGACCACCCACTGGCCCGTCTGCTGATTTATGGTTGGGGCCGCGTCCCGCAGGGCCGCGCCCGTGAGAATGGTCTCGAAGGAGGTGCTCGATCCGGTCTCCGTCTCATCCAGGCCGAAAGTTGTGCTTACCGCTTGACCTGTGAGGGTTGTGAGATCTTCTTGTGTCAGGCCGGGTGGGGGCTGGGCGAACTCCAGAAGTGCAGTGTCGCGGATAGTGTCGATGGCCTGCTCGGGATTGTCGATGCCGGGCAACTCCACGATGATTCGGCGCTCGCCCTGTTCTTGAACCACCGGCTCGGTGAGCCCCATCGCGTTGACACGGCGTTCTACGATCTGGCGTGCTGTCGCCAGTGCTCCCGGCGGCACCTCCTCATCGGCGGGCAGATCGGCGACCAGGAGTACCTGGAGGCCGCCCTGCAAATCTAGCCCCTGCCGGAACTTGAGGCTTTGGGCACCTTCCTCCTGCCAGGAGAGTAGATCAACGAGCCAGGCCGGATGGCTTGGTGCTGCAACGAGGTATAGGGCGATCAGGGCCAGCAGCAGGATCAGGATAGACGATGATAACGTGTTCTTATTCATAAACAGTCCTCACACAAGGAAAAAGGCCTCTCACGTCCGCCCTTTCGACGGGCCGAGGGGCCTTCGTTGGAACAGGATGCAACAGCAAGATTATAGAGGCGGGAGGGGATTTGTCAAATGGTGCAGAGCTCGTTATACTGCATCTGGCTGGGCGATTCCATTTTTCTGCTCCCTTTTCAGAGGAGTCATTGTTTACGAAGGTTGAACATGCCCGAGACTGACGTCAATACGCAGCCCTTTTTCTTCCCCGGTGGCGAGCCGGGGGTGTTACTGGTTCACGGATATCTTACCTCACCGAAGGAGATGCGCCCTCTCGGCGAATATCTCGCTGCGGCGGGGATGACGGTCAGCGGCATTTGTCTTCGAGGACACGGAACCCGCCCGGAGGATCTCCTGGATGTCCCCTGGCTGGCGTGGGCGGAGGATGTGCGGCAGGGGCTGGAGCGCTTGCGTGGTGAGTGCGAACGGATCTGTGTGGCGGGACTATCCCTGGGCGCGGCGCTGGCCCTTTACGCCGCCGCCCGGGAGCGTGTGGAACGAGTGGTAGCCTTCTCCGCCCCTGATAGTGTGCTGGCCCGCCACTCGCCGTTACGATTTGCCCGGTTTCTCTCACGGTGGATCACCTTCGTGCCCAAAGTGGGCTCCGACATCCGGGACCCAGAGGTGCGGCGACGGCGTTTCACCTACAACCGCATACCCCTCTGGAATGCGGCCCAGGTCTACGCATTCTTGTGCGCCCTGGATACCCAGATACCCCGCGTCACGGTGCCGACACTCCTCGTCAATGCCCGGCACGATAGAGTCATCCCGTCGAGAGCGACACGACGCATCGCGTCGTCGCTGAGGTGTCCCCGGCGCGTGGTCTGGCTGGAGCGGGGTGGTCATACCGTCGTGTTAGATTACGCCCGTGAGGCCGCCTGGCAGGCCGCCCGCGAGTGGTTTCAGGCGGATAGCTTGAATGGATCACTATCGACGGAGCGGGCGTGAACAAGATCTCCCTTCTCCTCGTCCTCGTGGCTTTTGTTGCGATGAGCCTGGCGTGGAACGTCCTGGTCCCGGCTTACGAGAACCTGGATGAGATAGAGCACACCGAGGTGATCCGTCATGTTGCGGTGACACAACGATTGCCTGTCCACGGAGAGGCCGAAGAGGCCGGATTTCGTGTCCGTCAGGAGGCTTCACAGCCTCCCCTGTACTACCTCATCGGTGCCATCTGGGTAAAGGTCCTGGATCTCCCCCTCGATCCCCCCGAACGTGAACCCGTTCCTGGCGCTGTGGTGGCCTGCGGCCCCTCCGATACCTTCTACAATAAGGCGACCTGGGCCAGAGATCCTTACATTGGCTTTCCCTGGTCGGGGCACGTGCGCACTGTCCACGGCCTGCGCCTGCTCTCTATGTTCCTGCAGATCTTTACCGTAGTGGGAACGTGGGTGCTGGGGCGTTTGCTCTTTCCCAGGGGGCCCGTACCACTGGTGGCCACTCTTATCGTGGCTTTCAATCCGCAGTTTTTGCTCGTCGCTTCCGGTGTCAACAATGACAACCTGGTCACCCCCCTGGTCACCTGGGCACTCGTGCTCCTTATCCATATCTGGCAGGAGGGACCGACGACCGCGCGGCTCCTGGGCCTGGGTGCTCTGACCGGCCTGTCCGGGCTGAGCAAGTTGAGCGGGTTGGCCCTGCTCGGGCTGGGCGGGTTGGTGCTCATCGTTTACACCTGGCGTGAGGGCAGGCCTTTCCTCGACCTGGTGCGTTGGGGGCTTCTTTTGGTTTTGCCTGCCCTGATCCTGATGGCACCCTGGATACTCCATAACATCCGTGTCTATGGTGATCCAACCGCGCTTTCTCCTATGTTTGAAAAGGTTGGCCGCCGAACTCCTGGCTCGGTCCGGCTGCTGGCAGAAGCGGGGTTGATGTGGCGCTCCTATTGGGGGCAGGTGCCCTGCTCCTTCTATCCCCGCGCCTTCTACTGGCCCTTCACCTTGCTGGTCGTGGGGGGCGTGTTGGGTGTGACCCTCAACCTGCGGAGATTCTTGCCCTTTCAGCGACAGGGGTTCGTCATCCTCGCGGGCTGGTTCGTCGTCGTCGTCGCCGCCTGGGTTCGTTGGAACCTCCTCACGCCCGCGCCCGGTGGACGGTTGCTCTTCCCGGCCTCCCCGGCGGTGGCTCTGGTTGTGGCTGCTGGCTGGGTGATGCTCTCAACCCGGTTGGGGCGCCCCTCTCGCGCCACCTCTTTCATTCCGCTGCTCTGGGGGGCCTTCCTGCCTCTTTGGGCGCTGGTGGCTCTGCGCGTGGGACCCGTCACCCTTTTTGCGCCTCCCCGACGACTTCCGCCGGAGGTCACGCCCCCCAACGCTGTGGACTTTGTCTTTGGGGATGCTATCAGCCTGAAAGGGTACGAGGTTCATCTGGAACGTCCCCGGTGGTACTGTTGGCTGGCATCGAGGTCTTACTGCCGTCCCAGCTTGGGCCTGACTCTTTATTGGCAGGCGCTGCATCCTCCGGACGAGGATTGGGTAATGGCGGTGCAATTGGTCTCTACTGCTCCCGGGGAGAACGATCTGCGCCTCAGCTACGACCGTTGGCCCGGTCGAGGCAATCTACCCACATCCGCTCTGCCTGTGGGGACCGTGATCAAGGATCGTTATCTGTGGCCTCTACCCGAGGGTGACTTTACCACCCAGGGGTGGGATCTGGAGATCTCTTTCGTCGAACCGGGGGGCGGTGTGCGCCTTCCCATCACCACGGTGAGTGGAGACGTGGCAAACACAGCCCGCCTCACGACATTACGCGTACCCGGCGAGGCCCCCGCATGTCCAGAGGTAGGGGATCTTCCGTCGTCCGTGCGTTTTGCCGAAGCTATAGAGCTCACCCACGCCGAGGTGCGGCCGGCAGAGGAAGGGCGGCGTGTTTTGCTGTGCTGGGAGAGCCTGGAGCCGCTTACTGAGGACTATACTATTTTCGTTCACGCCTACGGTGAGGAGGGCGCGCTCATGGGGACGGGCGATGGCCCCCCGATGAATCAGGCCTTCCCTACCCATCTCTGGGAACCGGGCGATAGAATCGCCGATGAACACGTCATACCCTTGCAGGCGGGGATGGAGCCCGCGCGGATCGCGGTGGGTCTCTATCATCCCGAGACGGGCACGCGGCTGCCCGCGACCATGGATGGTCAACCACTGCCGGATGGTGCTTTCATGGTCTGGCGGGCGGAACGTTGATAGGTGCCATCAACTGATGGAAAGTGTGGTAAAATTGAGGCGTTTGTAGCAAACTCCGTGCCATTCTCGGCTATCGGGTTTATCATGGATGCGCGTTTCTAACTTGTCGCAGAGCGACAGACGGATTCAGGAGGAGAAGGTCATGGATAGACCGTGGTTTCGTTATCTTTCGGTATCCCTCATCGTGGGATTATTACTCCTTGCGTTGTCACAGGGACAGGGTTTTACCTCGTCTGTGGAGGCTCAGGACACCAACCTGCTCGTGAACGGGAATTTTGACGAGCTGGGTTTCCCTTGGCATTTCCCCAATCACTTCGTCGCCGAGGGCTGGTACCGTTGGTGGATCGAGGGGACGTGGATCCCTGAGTATGATGATGTCGCCAAACCCAACGGCGGCCGGACGGAGATCTACATCGACGGCGGACACGCGCAGGTCTATTTCGCCTACGGCAACCGCTATACAGCCGGCATCTATCAGGTGGTGGATGGAGTTACCCCTTGTCGTCCCTACGAGTTCTCCATGTGGGCTCGAACCCACAGCCATTTTAATCGGGCCAATCCTCAATCGCGCATCGGCCTCGATCCCCTGGCGACGCCCTTCAACACAGCCCCCAATACCCAGGGTATCTATAAT
>JBNGDR010000083.1:0-8017 GCA_049975685.1 Anaerolineae bacterium | reverse complement strand
TCCTGGCATTGCATCCGCGAATCGCCGTCGTCACCAACGTCGAATACGATCATCCTGATGTCTTCCCCGGTCCCCGGTTCCTGCGGTTGGCCTTCGGCAACTTCGTGGATCAGATCCGGGATGAGGGCGTGCTCATTGCTTGTAGCGACGATCCCGTATCTCACGCGGTGGGAGCCTGTTATCATGCCAACGGTGGCTCGCTCCGCCTCTACGGAAAAGACGAAGGCGTGGGGTTGGCATGGCGTGCCGTCGATATCGAGCCCGTCGTGGATGAAGGTGTGGCCTTTATCGCCGTGCACGAGGGCGTTCGTATGGGTAAAGTGCGCTTGCGGGTGCCTGGTGTCCACAATGTTCTCAATGCGTTGGCGGCGCTGGGAGTGGCGACGGAGCTCGGCGTGCCTTTTGAGACGGCCTGTGCGGCCCTGGAGAGTTTCACCGGAACGGCTCGCCGCTTCGAGGTTCTGGGCGAAGCCACAGGCGTGACTGTTATCGATGATTACGCTCATCACCCCACGCAGATCGCGGCGGTACTGGATGCAGCGCATCAACGCTATCCCGGCCGCTCCATTCTGGCGGTGTGGCAGCCTCATACCTTCAGCCGCGTAAGGGCGCTTTGGGACGATTTCCTGGTTGCCTTCGAGGGAGCCGATCGGGTTATTATTCTGCCCATCTACGCGGCCCGTGAGGTGGATGATGGATCGGTAAACCATCGTGACCTGGCTGCCGCGCTCGATCATCCTGCCGTCACAGGGGCGGACTCTTTAGAGGCGGCGGCCCGGATGCTGGCGCAAGAGGTCAAGAAGGGTGACGTCGTTATTCTGATGGGCGCGGGTACCGAATACAAGGTGGGTGAAAAGCTGTTGAAGTTATTAGGCGGAGATGGGGAGAGGGAAGACTAAAAGGAGGGGCTGATGTCAAGATTATTAACGCTCTTCGAACGCATGGTCAAGGTGAAAGAACGCAAGAAAGCAAGTTACCGTGCCTATCGTTCGGAGGCGCTGGCGCTCAAGATGGAAGTGGTGAGCACGCGATCGTCGTCTCGACCCGCGAAGAGGCGTCGCCGTTGACCTTGAGCTATACGGAGCGCATCGATAAACTGGCCCAGCGCCTGGGTGGTATTGCCGAGCGGGGTGGTTTGCTTGCTCGACACTCTGCCGCAGGTGTGGGCGGACCGGCTGACCTGCTGGTGGAGGCCAAGGGGCGCGATGAGCTGGTGACGGCGGTCAGGGAGGCGCGCAGCCTGGATTTGTCGTACAAGGTTTTCGGTGGGCTGACCAACTGTCTCATATCCGATAAGGGGTTGCCGGGTGTTATCATTATCAACAAAGCACGTGCCGTTCGTTTTGAGGAGGGATATCGCCTATGGGCCGAATCGGGAGCCCTCGTTGCACCTCTGGCGCGATCGGTCGTGCAGCGTGGCTGGGCCGGCCTGACGTGGGCTGTGGGGCTACCCGGCACAGTGGGCGGGATGGTGGTCAACAATGCCGGGGCCTTTGGCGGGGAAACCGCCCGAGTGTTGGCTTCGGCGGAGGTACTGGGTCCGGAGGGGGAGATCAGGGAAGTGGAACCTTCCTGGTTTAACTTCCAATATCGGTGCAGCCGTCTTAAAGGGGCCGGGGAGAGTTTGGTCGTGCTTGATGCGACCTTCCAGCTGCGTCCCGGGGAACCGGCTCATCTGCAAGCGAAGGCTGAAGAGTATACGGGGCGACGCCAGAGCACCCAGCCGCCGGGCCTGACGTTGGGCTCGACCTTCAAGAATCCACCGGGTGACTATGCGGGACGGCTCATCGAGGAGGCAGGTCTGAAGGGGACACGGGTGGGGGGAATTGCTGTTTCTTCTCGGCACGCTAATTTCTTCGTGAATGAGGGTAAGGGCACAGCGTCTGACTACGTGGCGCTTATCCAGCTGGTGCAGGACGAAGTGGAGCGCAGATTTGGAGTACGGCTAGAGCCAGAGATCGAACTCATTGAATGAATATGGGTATAGGATAATTGGAGAGTGTATATGTCGGAAAGGATCAAAATAGCGGTCCTCTTCGGAGGGCGCTCGGGTGAACACGAAGTTAGTCTTGTTTCAGCGCGCTCCGTCATGGCGGCGCTGGATAAAGAGCGTTACGAGGTTATCCCGGTAGGGATCACCAGAGAGGGCGCCTGGATTGTGGGGGGGGACCCCATGATGGCCCTGGAACAGGAGAGATTCGAGGAGACCCACCCAGCTGCTATCTTGCCCGATCCCACCCGCGAAGGGTTGGCAGAATTACAACCTCAGGAGGAAGAGCAGTCAGCGCAGCTCTCCACCCTCTCCCGCGTGGATGTGGTTTTCCCCGTTCTGCATGGGACTTTTGGAGAGGATGGCACGGTCCAGGGATTACTGGAGCTGGCCGGGGTACCCTACGTCGGTGCGGGGGTGTTAGCCTCTGCCGTCGCCATGGACAAGATTATCTTTAAGCAGGTGTGCAGGGCGCACGGGTTGCCGGTGACCGATTACGTTGCTGTCACGCGGCGGCGCTGGGAACGGGAACCCGAGGTGGTGGTTGCGGAGGTTCAGGCTCAATTGAGTTATCCTCTCTTCACCAAGCCCGCGAATTTGGGTTCCAGTGTTGGAATCTCCAAATGCCACGATGAGGCCGGGTTACGTCGAGGGCTGGCGGAGGCGGCTCGTTACGACCGTCGCTTGCTCGTAGAGATTGCCGTACCCGCTGCCCGCGAGATCGAGGTGAGTGTACTGGGCAATGAGGAGCCTACCGCGTCGGTCGCAGGCGAGATCATCCCCAGCCGAGAGTTTTACAGCTACGAAGCGAAATATCTCGATGTTGGGGAGGACGCGTCGGACCTACTCATCCCCGCGCCGCTGGATGCTAAGATGATGGATCGCGTTCGCAAGCTGGCCGTCGAGGCCTACCGGGCCATCGACGGGGCCGGCATGGCCCGTGTCGATTTCCTTCTCAGTGGGGAGACGGAGGAACTCTATCTTAACGAGATTAACACTATCCCGGGCTTCACCTCCATCAGTATGTATCCAAAACTATGGGAGGCTTCGGGTGTTCCTTATGATCGTCTGTTGAGTTGGCTCATAGATCTTGCATTGGAGCGTCATGCCGAAAACGCACGATCGGAGCATGTCTACCGACCGGGTAAAATTCCTGAATAAACAGTGTGTAAGGACCGGGTCAAGGGGTGAGATATGACCAAGCGGGAGTATCGTCGGACAGCGGCTTTGTTGGGAGCACAACCGCGCACGGTGCAGAGCCAGCGCGGTCAGGGCCAGGCAGCCGTGCGGATCCCCTGGCGGCTTCTGGCAGGGATGCTTCTGCTGGTGGGTGTGATCCTTTGGTTGTTGCTCGATCCACGCTGGTACGTTGATGGCTCTCATTTGCAGGTAGCGGGCGCTCTATCATTGGAGACGGCGTATCAGGTGGGGACGGCTGCAGATGTCCTGGGACTTCATGGGGCCTGGCTGCGTTCAGATAAGATTATCACGCAGGTGCTACAGGCGGTACCTTCTGTGACCCAGGCGGAGGTCGAATGTTGGCCCTATCCGGCACAGTGTCTCATCAAGGTACGTGAGTGTCCACCCGTTCTGATCTGGCAGGCGCCAGGAGATACCTATTGGATCAGCGCCGAGGGGGAGATTTTTCCGGCCCGGGCCGAGCGTCCTGACCTGCCGGTGGTGCGTGGCCCACTCCCCATGTCGGAGCCCGTGCCACATGCCGTATTGGAAGGTGTGAGTGCTTTGTTGGAGCTGGGCGTGGCCCAGGATGGGTTAGCTTATCATGCTCAGCGGGGACTCGTATGGACAGACCCGGAGGGACGAGAGGTAGCGTTAGGCACTGGCGATGATATGGCCCGCCGCTTGCGAATGTATGAGGTGCTGGTAGCCGATTTTGAGACGAGGGGTGTTCGACCCCAACAGCTGGACGTCAGTGTTCCAGAGGCGCCTACCTATTCTCTGGAGCGGGATTGGTAGGGCAAGGGATTTCCCGGAGGTAGTGATTATGGAACGATCTGTGGTTGGCATCGACGTGGGTAGTCAGAAGATCCAGGTACTCGTCGGTGAGATCGGCGATACGGGCGAGGTGCGTATCGTGGGCGTAGGGCAGGTTCCCGCGCGAGGTGTACATAAGGGGGCCATCGTCAACGTCAACGAGGCGACAACAGCCATTGCGGAGGCTGTAGATAGGGCAGAACAATCCTCCGGTTACCAGATCGGACGTGCCTTTGTCGGTATTAATGGTTCTCATATCAGCTCGCGGAACAGCCATGGGGTGGTAGGTGTGGCCCGTCGCGATCGCGGGATTACGGTCGATGATGTGGATCGCGCTCTGGAGGCAGCAGGTGCCATTGCTCTACCACAGAACGAACAACTGTTACACATCATCCCACGCACTTATACCGTGGATGGTCAGGAGGGGGTGAGAGATCCCCTGGGTATGCACGGCTACCGGTTGGAGGTAGAGGCCCACGTGGTGATGGGGGCTTCGACAGCTATTCAGAACCTGACCAAATGTGTAACCGGTGCCGGTGTGGAGGTGAGTGAGCTGGTCTTGACCAGCCTGGCCGCAGGTAATGCTGTCCTCTCAGAGACGGAGAAAGAGATGGGCGTAGTGTTGGTGGATATTGGGGAGGGCACTACGGACATCGCCATTTTTATTGAAGGTACTATCTGGTATACCCGCTCGTTGGCATTGGGCGGGGGGTACGTTACCAATGACGTTGCTATCGGTCTTCGGCTGCCGCCCGAGGTAGCGGAAAGAGTAAAACTACGGAACGGTCACGCGCTCGCGGCGCAGGTTGCCGAAGATGAGTATTTCACCATCTCACCTTATGGGGAGAAGAGCCCGGTAGCAGTCCCCCGCTGGAGGCTCGCCGAGATTATCCAGGCCAGAATGGAGGAGGTTTTGGAGAGCGTCCAGCAGGAGATCAAGCGCTCGGGTTACGATGGTTTGTTGCCTGCAGGATTGGTACTCTGTGGAGGAACAGCGCAGTTACCGGGTGTCGGCGAGCTGGCCCGAGATCTCTTTGATTTGCCGGTGCAAATCGGTAAACCTAAGGGTCTGGTGGGTTTGACAGATCGTGTGGAGAACCCAACGTCGGCTGTAGCCGTAGGTTTGGTCAAGTGGACACCGATGTGGGAAGATCTTGGAGGGGCAGAGGCGTGGCGTGTAGCACGCACTCCCTGGTGGCGCAAGTTTGGGAATTGGTTTCGAACACTTTTACCGGGTTAGAGGAGGCGAAAAATGACTGATTACTATGGTTCTCAGATAGGTGAAGGAGGTGCGGAGATGGGAGTTATGCGCGAAAATTTCGCTCAGATTCGTGTGGTTGGTGTTGGGGGTGGAGGCAGTAACGCAGTAAATCGGATGATTGAGGAGGGATTGCAGGGTGTGGACTTCATCGCGGTTAACACCGATGCCCAGGCCCTGATGCTTTCCGAAGCGCCGAAGCGGCTACGCCTTGGTGACGGTGTGACGCGTGGTCTGGGGGCGGGTGGACATCCCGAGGAGGGCCAAAAGGCTGCCGAGGAGTCGGTTGATGAGATCCGGGAAGTGCTCCAGGGCGCCGATATGGTTTTTGTCACTGCCGGGATGGGGGGCGGGACTGGCACCGGTGCAGCGCCGGTCATCGCTCGCATCGCCAAGGAAGAGATCAAGGCATTGACCATCGGCGTGGTGACGCGTCCCTTCACCTTTGAGGGGACCAAACGCGCTCAAGTCGCCATCGAGGGGATTGAGGTACTCAAGCAGATGGTGGATACGCTGATCGTTATCCCCAATGATCGGTTGCTGGAGATCACCGAGAAGCGGGCGAGCCTCAGCGACGCCTTCCGTATGGCAGATGACGTGCTTCGTCAGGGGATTCAGGGGATCACCGAGGTCATTACCGTACCCGGTCTCATTAACCTGGACTTCGCGGACGTAAAGACCATCATGCAAGAGGGAGGAGCCGCGCTGATGGCTGTGGGACGGGCCAGCGGTGAGAGCCGTGCCATCGAAGCTGCCCAACAGGCCATTTCTAGCCGGCTATTGGATATCACCATCGATGGTGCGCGGGGTATCCTCTTCAACATCACGGGTGGCGACGATATGACCCTCTTCGAGGTGAACGAAGCCGCATCCATTATCCGGGAGACGGCTCACGAGGAGGTTAACCTCATCTTCGGTGCGGTTATTGACCCCACGATGGGTGAGGAAGTACGGATCACCGTCATTGCTACCGGCTTTGATCAGGAAGAAGCCCGACCTCGTCGCGAGGTGCGCCCACGTAGGGAGGCAGCGGAGTTGCCGATGCCTGGCATTATGGATCGGGACAATGTCGAGATCCCCGCCTTCCTCCGAAGGCAGAGCTGAGCATCGTCGATTTCTGAATCTGTTTCGAGATGGCGCGTGAGTTTCTCCCTGGGCTGTTGACGTCAGCTCAGGGAGAAACAAGCATTTTCTCTCAAGGAGGTATAGCCGGTGGAAGATATTGAATTTTTGACCACCGTCATGACCTACATCATCGTTATTGTTGAGGCCTGTGGTGCGTTGGTTGTCTTCCTAGGTGTATTGCGGACTGTTTACCGGTACCTCAGAGTCTTCTTACGACGCCAGACTGTTAACATAGCCACGTTGCGTCTCCAGCTGGGTCAGAGTATGGTGATGGGGCTGGAGTTCCAGGTTGCTGCCGATATTCTCAAGACCGCTCTCTCTCCTAGCTGGAACGAGGTATTATTATTGGCGGCTCTCATCGCGTTGCGTACTCTGCTCAACTACCTCCTGGAGCGGGAGGTGGAACACATCGGACTCGATAAATTCTATTTCAAGTTGGATTGATGCGAGAACTTGTGATCTGACCCGATTAGGAAGGGCGCGAGGGGGGCGGTTTTGCCTCTCTCGCGTTTTTTGATCTATCCCCAGATCGTTACCGAGCTCCAAATATTTACGCATTCTGTGTTATAATAGACCTGTTGAAGTTAGAGGAGCGTTGGTAACATGATGATAGAATTAGAAGGTTTAACGAAAAAGTTTGACGAGATCTTGGCTGTAGATAGGGTCACGTTGAATGTGCGGGCGGGTGAGGTTCTGGCCCTCCTGGGTCCGAATGGGGCGGGTAAGACGACTACAGTAAGATTGCTTTCGGCTATCCTCCAGCCCACTGCTGGGCGTGCGCGCGTCGCGGGTTACGATACGGTGGCGCAGTCCCGTGAAGTGCGAAGCAGGGTAGGGGTTCTTACAGAGGCCCCAGGTCTTTACACTCGGATGACAGGACGGGAGTATCTGGACTTCTTTGGCGAGGTGCGGGGGCTTGCGACGTCGGAACGTCGTGATCGTATTGCGCAGCTGGGCGATAAGTTTTTTATGACTTTTGCGCTGGATCGCCGTCTGGGGCAATACTCCAAGGGCATGGCGCAGAAGATCTCGCTCATGCGTACTCTCCTGCACGAACCCTCGGTTCTCCTGCTCGACGAGCCTACCTCGGCGATGGATCCCCAGAGCGCGCGGTTGGTGCGCAATACCATCCTCCAGTTGCGTTCCACCAAACGAGCCATCGTTGTCTGCACACACAACCTCGCGGAAGCGGAGGAGCTTGCGGATCGCATTGCCATCATCCGGCAGGGGGCCATCGTGGCCCAAGGCTCTCCCCTTGAGCTCAAGACACAGTTGCTGGGACCGCCTGTGATGGAGGCGCGTTTTACCCAACCCTCATCCAACAACATCGATTCCCTCGTCTCGGAGTTTGTGCGGGTAGAGGAGAGTGGTGTGGGATGGCTCCGTTATCGCACGGAGGATCCTGAGGAGACAAACCCGGCCGTTTTGCATGCGTTGTTGAGCGCAGGGGTTCCGGTTCTCACTCTTCAGGAAGTACCGCGCAGTCTGGAGGCTGTTTATCTCCGAGTTGTAGAGGAGGCATAAGATGTCAGCGATAACGGGAGCGTTGGACGTTAAGAAACGTGGTGAGCGGTTGTGGTCAGAGCTGAGACCGGCTCTGGTACTGGCGCGCCGGGAGATCAAGGATACACTGCGTGACTGGCGCATCC
>JBNGDR010000082.1:0-8058 GCA_049975685.1 Anaerolineae bacterium | reverse complement strand
TATCTCCCTCGACTGCTGGGACGGCTACTGGATGTTCCCTCCAGAGTATCCGGTGGATGGTGCACAGGATGTCCGTTCCCTGGGGGAGTGGGCCACCACCCTGCTGACCGATCGAGGGGCCATCGGCCTCTTCGGCCCGGCTGGATTGGGCTATCTCTACATCGAGGAGATCATGGCCGAAGCCATGTATGAAGCTATGTTTGAGGATTACGTTCTGAACCTGGGAGCGCTGACCCAGGTGGGAAGGGAGGCCATCGCCGCCAGTTATATGGGGCGCACCTATACGCTGCTCGGCGATCCCACGCTGGAATTGCGCCTTACACCCCCTCGCGATCCCCTTTACCTCCCCCTCGTTTTGCGCCCTTGAGTGTCGCCCTATGGTATAATGACGGTGGGAAGATGACAACGATGAACTGGCTTGAGGCGATTCCAGAGGATTGGACGGGCACGCTGCGCCTGCGGGTCCGGGGGCGGAGCATGTATCCCACCCTGCGTCCCGGCGACGAATTGATGGTGGAATCCGTCACGCCTGCCGACCTGCGCCCCGGCGACTGGCTGGTGGTGCGATCGCCGTCGGGCGCGCTCGTCCATCGCTTCCTGCGCTTTGACCGCCAGGGGCGTCTGTTGACCAAGGGGGACGGTCATCGTCGGCCCGATTTACCCTGGTCGTCAGAGGCGCTGTTGGGACGGGTCGTCGCCTTCACCCGGGAGGGCGAAACCCTCTCTGTGGAATCGGGAGGATGGCAGGAGAGGATGAGGACCTTGTGGCATCGAACGATGGCCTTCGTCTGGCATTTGCTTGGACGGCGGGGGGCGTTACTTCTGGCGTTATTGGTATTGCTGTTGCCTCTTGCGGTACGGGCATCTGTAGTTCTTTCTTCCTTCGAAGCTACGCCGCAGACCGATCCTGAACTTCGTATTTTAATCGAATGGGAGACGGCCAGCGAGACGAATATGGCTGGCTTCTACGTGCGACGTTCCCTTCAAGAGGATGGCATCTACGAAAGAGTATCGGACTTTATCTGGTCCGAAGGCGATATTGTTGGGTGGTCCTATGATTTCACCGATACCGACGTGGAGGAGGATGTTACCTACTATTACAAGCTTGAGGCCGAGGAGGCCGACGGTTCCGTCGAATTCCACGGCCCCATTTCGGCCCGCATCGGGGACGATCCCGAGCCAACGGAGGAGCCCACAAGTGAGCCGACGGATGAACCCACCGACGAACCCACCGAGGAACCGACGGATGCGCCTCCTCCCACCGCTACTCCCGAGCCCTACGTCAGGTTCTGGGCCGATGAGACCGACCTCCAGGCCGGGGATTGCACCACCATACAGTGGCAGACGGTCAACGTGCGGGCGGTCTACCTCGATGGCCGGGGTGTGTTGGGGATGAGCGGGCGGACCTTCTGCCCCTGCTCCGATGAGACGCACACGCTCCGTGTCATCTACAACGACGGCAGCTACGAGGATCAATCCATAACTCTCAACGTCAGCGGGACCTGTCCCGCCCCTGACGAACGTGTTTCGGCTACACCTACACCCACGCCCAGGCTCGCGGCCACCCCCACCACTCGACCTGCACAGCCGACCGCGAATCCTACGCGCACGCCTTCCCCTACCGCTACCCGATCTTCAACCTCGCCTGACGCGGCGCCCTCTCCCTCACCCACGACTACGCCTACCTCTCGAACTCCTCAACCTTCCTCCAGCCCATCACCCACGCCGTCGGGGTCGCCGGGGCCGACCCCCTCCCGCACGCTCCCACCCACCCAGGATCTCGAGGGGGAACCTGCCGAGAACTCCACGGGGAATGGTTCCCGGGCGGGTCTCATTGTGGTACTCATCGCCGGCGGCGCTCTCATGACGGCGGGTGGCTGGGGGATCTGGAAGGCCTGGAAAGGGTAAGCACAGTTTTCCCGCGATCACGAGATTGGATAGAAGGGTAGGCGAGGTCGGCCTCGCCTTTTCTGTGTCAGGAGAGCTATAAGTCATGAAACGGTTCGGACTTCTCATAGTGTTGGTGGTGATGGTTATGGCCGGTTGCAACCCTTCACCGTCCACCCCCACCGTGATTGGCGATCCTGCGGGGCAGATCTGGTACGTGGAGGCCGCCCAGGAGGGCGCGGTCTGGCTTCCGCCGGATACGCTAGGCGATCTGGGCCTGCCCACGGCGTCGGAGCCCACGGTGCGTCTCTCGTGGGGGGAGACGGAGATTCCCTATCTCCCTCTTGCCACCGATGACGGTTGGGGCCTGTTTTTCTACGCGCCTCCTTTGGCCTCCCGTTACAGTCGCCGTACCGCCTTCCGCCTTGAAAAAGAGAGCGCCGGATCGCGTATGCTCTCTGGAGAGGCCCAGAGTGCAGCGACGGAACCGGCACCTGCACGTTTCACCCTCCGCCGTGAGGAGGACGAGCGTTATCTTCCCCAGGCGACGGCATCCATGCCCTGGTTCTGGCTTCCTCTGCGCGCGCCCGGAGAGACCTCACACACCGTGGTGCTCACCGATGCTGTGCCCGGTGCTCTTACGCTGACCCTCGATCTGTGGAGCCACACCAGCTTCCGACCCTTCCCCGATCATAAGGCCATCATCCGCTGGGATGGGGAGCCGGTGGGCGAGTGGGCGTGGAACGGTCAGGGGATGCAGACGCTCACCGCGACCTGGGACGAGACCGAACCCGGTGGGGAGCACACGCTGACTATCGAGACCCCGGCCATCTCTGAGCAGGGGGTAGCTCTGGTGTGGATCGACAGCTGGACCCTCACCTATCCTCGTGAGGTGGGCGATGGTCTCTACAAGGCGGGTGGCAATGCCCTGCATTTGAATGAGAGAGGCGCGCGCGTCCTCGACGTCTCCGATCCCTTCGCGCCCCTTGATCTGGGGGCGTTGGACGGCGAGCGGGTTATTGAGACGACGCCGGGAGGTCGTTACTGGGTGGGTACACCCGACGATGCGCAGCAGCCTGTGACGGTGCGCCCGGCGGAGGACGTCGAGACAGACCTTCTTGAGGGCGTGGCCTACCTGGCTATCGCCCCCGAGAGCTTCCAACCGGCCCTGCAGCCCCTCCTGGATCTTCGGGAGGAGCAGGGATTGAACCCGACGGTGTTGACGCCTCAGGCGGTCTACGATACTTTCGGGACAGGGCGCCCCGACCCCGAAGCCATCCGGTCGCTGGTACAATCCCTGCCTGAACTGCGCTATCTTCTGCTGATGGGCGATGCCACGACGGAGCCGGCGGGTTACGATGGCGAGGTAGGGGCCTTGCGCGTCGTCACGCCCTTTACGCGCACCTCTGTGCTGGGCGAGACCCCCGCCGATGGCTGGTTGGGTACCGACGCACAGGGTCGTCCCACGGTAGCGGTAGGGCGCTTTCCCGTCGAGACCGTGGCCGAGCTCACCGTTCTGGTAGAAAAAACGGTGGCGTGGGAGCGAGATGGGGTACAACCCCTTCCCTTGCTGGTCAATGACGACGAGGCGGAATTCCGGACCACTATCGACGACGTCGCGGGCCTCCTTCCCGGCGGTGAGGAGGCCGAGCGTATCGATACCGGTGACGAGGATGGGCGTGAGGCGCTGCTTGGGGCTCTCGACGCGGCCCCCTGTTTGCTCAACTACAACGGGCACGGTAGTCTGGTGCAACTGGGAGATGAGGCCGTGATCAAGTGGGACGAGGGAGCCACCTGGTCCCAGCCTACCGTGGTCGTCGCCTGGACCTGTCTGGCGGCTCACTTCACCCACTCACGCCAGATCTCCATGGCTGAAGCCTGGCTGCGTGTCCCCGAGGGGGGCGCAGTGGCCTTCCTGGGGCCGGTGGGTGAGACGACGACCTTTGAACAGCGGCCTTTCATTGAGGCCTTCTACGAAGCTCTCCCCTCGAAGCCACGTCTGGGCGACGCCTGGCTCCAGGCACTGCAATTGGATGGCGGGAGCGCCGACGTTCGCTGGGGTTTTGTTATCCTGGGCGATCCGGCGCTACAGGTGACGGTTGAGTAAAGCATAGTTGGAGGTTGCGTGTCGATAAAGCCAACGGGTGAGGAGCGCGCGATAAAGCGTAGGGCCGGCGCCACTGTTGATGGTGCTCCTATATCCTATGTGATCGCGCTGGCTGCTGTGGTGGCGGTGCTGGCTTTTGTGCCCCTCTCCATCGTCATCGGCTCCGGCAAGAGCTTCCCTATGAGCCAGGCCGTCTATCCGCTGGTGGGCTGGATCCTCGGCCCCGTTGCGGGCGCGTTGGCAGACGGCGTTGGAGCCCTCGTCGGCGTGCTCATCGCCCCCCATACGACCACCATCCCTGCCGCTACGGTCTTTGGTGCGGTGATGGCGGGTCTCGCTGCCGGTTGCATGAACGGTGAGGGCCGTCGGGGGTGGTGGTGGCTGCCTCTATCAATCCTTCTCTTTGTCGTCTATGGACTCTACGTAGGTCGCGCTGTATTCAGAAACGGCGTGGCCTGGTGGGCGGCCCTTCTGGGTTCTATCATCGATGGGTCGGCGCTGCTCCTCTTCGTGTTGCCCACTCGGCTTCTCATTGCTCGCTGGCTGGCAAGCGAAAACGCCGGTCTCAGAGCCGTCGGACTCTTCCTTGGTACCTGGGTGGGGGCCGGAATCTCCCATCTCTGCGCCGCCGTCATCGTCTACTATGTCTTCAACTGGCCCCAGGCGGTCTGGCTCACCATCGCGCCTCTTGCACCTTTGGAACACGCGTTACGCAGCCTGGTCGGTGCCGTCATCGGTTCGGGTGTTATCGCGGGTCTGGGTGCCACAGGGCTTCTGAGGCCGGAACACGCCCGCTACTGAACCGCCGGCATCCTCCCCGATTACGATGAATGCCGGAACCCATCTTATCGCTCGACTCCAGGATATCTCCTACATTTATCCCAAAGGGGAGACGCCTGCTCTGACCAACGTCTCTCTTGAGGTGCGCCGGGGTGAATTCCTGGGTATCATCGGGCCGACAGGCGCGGGAAAGACGACGCTCTGTCTCGCTTTCAACGGCATCGTTCCCCAGTTTTACGGCGGGCGCTTCTTTGGTCAGATGACGGTCGCCGGTCTCGATACCGTGGAGACCCCCATCAGCCGCCTTGCACACCACGTGGGCATGGTCTTCGAAGATCCCGAGATTCAGCTGACGGCGACCTCGGTGGAGAACGAGATCGCCTTTGCTCTCGAGAACCTCGGCGTGCCCCGGGAGGAGATTCGCAGGCGCATTCCACGCGTGCTGGAGTCGGTAGGTCTTCCCGGCACCGAGAGGCGTCATCCTCACCTTCTCTCGGGTGGGGAGAAACAGCGTCTAGCCATTGCCAGCGCCCTGGCTCTTCGCCCCGATCTTCTGGTGCTTGATGAACCCACCTCGCAACTCGATCCCGCCGGCGTGCAGGAGATCTTCACCCTCCTGGGTGACCTGAACCGCGAATCGGGGGTGACGGTCATCGTCGCCAGCCACGCGGTGGAGGAATTGGCAGAGCACGCCCGCACCCTCTTGCTCCTCGCTCAGGGCAGCGTGGAGGCCCTGGGTACGCCGGAGGAGGTCTATTCGCGCGTCGATCTCCTCGAAACTCATCAGATCCGCCCCCCACAGGTCACCGAGGTCTTCCATCGGTTGCGCGAGAGAGGCGCGCCCATGACCCGGTTACCCGTCCGCCTTGACGAGGGACTGGCGATAATGGCGGAATTACAAGACCGGTGTGAGGTTCGAACCCCGGTCGAACTCGGCTCCGATACCGTGACAAGGGGGGGGGAGATTCCGCTCATCGCGGTGCAAAACCTCCGCCACGTCTACGACGATGGCACGGTGGCGCTGCGCGATATCTCGCTAAACGTCCACGCGGGGGAATTCCTTCTCATCGTGGGGCAGAACGGTGCTGGCAAGACCACGCTGGTCAAACATTTCCTCAAGCTGCTGGAACCGACGGACGGCTCCATCAAGGTCTGGGGTCAGGAGACGGCGGCTTACACCGTAAGCGAGCTGGCGCGGCGCATTGGCTACGTGGGACAGAACCCCGATCACCAGCTCTTCACCGATTCGGTGGAGGCGGAGATCGCTTTCGCTCCGCGCATACTGGGATACTCACCAGCCGAGATCCAGCGGCGGGCGATGGAGAGCATGAAGGCCGTGGGGATATTTCATCGGCGCGATGCTCATCCGCTGACTCTGCCGCGAGGGGAGCGAGCACGGGTGGTGGTGGCCGCCGCCCTTGCGATGGAGCCTGAGGTGGTTATTTTTGATGAGCCGACCACGGGTCAAGATCTGTCCGGGGCCCGGGCCATTCTAGATCTCGGCAGGACTTTGCACGAGCAAGGGCGCACGGTGATTGTTATCACGCACCATCTCCATCTTATGCCCGACTACGCGGAACGGGTAGTGGTCCTGGGTGAGGGCCAGGTCATTCTTGATGCGCCCCTTCGTGAGGCCTATCATCAATTCCATCTGTTGCGGACCTCCTACCTGATTCCACCTCAGTCCGTCATTCTGTCCCGCTCATTGCGTCCTCCTCTGCCCTTGCTGACGCCAGAGGAATTAGCAGAGGCTTTTCACTGTGATAGAGTAGAGGTGACGTCGTGAGTCGGCTCACCCTTCACACGGTGGAGCGTGATTCTATATTGACCCGCCTGGATTTCCGCTCCAAGTTGTTCTTGATGGTTGTCGTGACCACGCTAGCCTTTCTCTGGGAAAGCCCTCTGCTCAACGGATTGCTGGCGCTGGTGATGGTTGTTGTCAGCGTGGTGGTTGGCGTGAGGATCACTTATCTGCGTAGTCTGATCACACTCATGCTCCCCGTCTTCCTGCTGGTGCTGCTCTCCCAGTCCTTTTTTGCCGGTTCCTTCATCGCGGCACGTGGTGGGGATACAACGACCCCTCTGCTGGAGTTACCGGAGCGCTGGTGGTTGATTGGGGGACTGCGCTTCACCCTGGAAGGGCTGTTGTACGGGGTCGCCATCATCTTCAAAACGCTGACACTGGCTCTTGTCCTGCCGCTGGGTATCTTCACGACCGACGTTAATTCGATGGTCGTCGGGTTGGTTCAAATGCGGGTACCCTATACTCTCGCCTTCATTTTCTCTTCGACGCTGCGTTTCTTCCCGCTGCTACTCGGAGAGATTGAGACCATCATTGAAGCCCAGCGGCTTCGCGGATTGGCCTTCGAGGAGATGGGCATACTCAGGCGGTGGGGGGTCTACGCCCGGATCGCCGTTCCCCTTATCCTGGGGACGCTGGTGAAGTCGCAGAAGCTGGACGTGGTCTTGCAGGCCAAGGCCTTCTCCGCCAGCCCTGATCGGACTTATCTGCACGAATCTAAATTGCGAAGATCTGATTATTTGCTTATCATCCTCTCGGCGCTTGCTCTTGTAGGGGCGCTGATTGCATACGTCGTATGGGGCGTGGGGCGATTTCTGGGTCCCCTCTGAGTTTATCTACCCGCGTTTCGCAATCTACCCAATGTGGACTACAATGCACAGATAAACCCTCACAGGAGGTGCGATGTTATCCTTGAGTGAACTCCAGGAGATATTGCTAGAGGCGAAGACGGTCGCCGTTTACGGGATGTCCCGTCATCCCTATAAAGCAGCCTATCAGGTACCCGCTTGTCTGGCAGCCGCCGGTTTTGAGATTATCCCTATCAATCCCTTTGCCGGGGAGATCATGGGATATCCTTGTTATAGGTCATTGCACGAGGTGCCGGGTCGTGTGGATATCGTGGATATCTTCCGTCCCTCGGCGGAGGTGCTTCCGGTGGTCGAGGAGGCACTGGCCCGTCGGGCGCAGCGCGGTGACGTGATGTTGATCTGGTTGCAGGCGGGTATTCGTAGTGAGAAGGCGCGCCGTCTGGCAGCAGACGCCGACATCCCCTTCGTTCAGAACCGTTGTATTGCTGCCGAGTTGCCCCTTCTGCTGCCTGAAGGGATAAAGCGTGGATGAATAGCCCCGATTTTTCCCTGCTCACCGCTTCCTGTTCGCCACTCATTATATTCTCCAAGGAGTCATCATGCGGTAGGCCGAAATGCGTCGGCTAACGACGCCACGCCAACGATAACTGAAATGCTGGATCAGACAAGCCACC
>JBNGDR010000081.1:0-8070 GCA_049975685.1 Anaerolineae bacterium | reverse complement strand
TGCGGCAGCCTTTGGGAAGCGCAAATTCGAGCTCCGTGCCGATTTTCACGGTGCGATAGAACAGGTCCTTCCAATAGAGGGCCTGCTCGTGGTTCAGCGTATCGTCGCGTCTGAAAAAGATAGGTTGTTTCATCATGCTCCAGAAGGATGATGCGTGGCGCGTTTGCTATGGTGATCTCGTCGATGAGAGTGCGCCACGCATCGCCATCCAGGTCCGGGCGTCACGATATGGATAATCCGCCCGTATCCACGATAATCACTCCATGTGCATGAGTTGGAAACGTATGGTGCAGGTCTCGGTCTCGGGGTCCCATTCCCGGCCCAGAACACGGTGGCGGGTGCCCAGACGCTTGCGCATGGCCGAAGCCGCGATGGTCATAGGCACACAGGCGAAGGGTTGCGCGCCGGCCTCCTCCAGATCCCGGGTGGCATCCCGCAGGAAACAGCGCTGGCAGGCCATGCTGACGATATCCCCATCGATGGTAACCTCCCCGTCGGACATGGTGCCGATCTCGTCGATGAGAAGGCGCTCGATCTCGTTGAGGATATCCTCGGGGTTCTCCCCATTGATCTCCAGGCCGGCTTCCTTCTCCAGTATCGCCAGTACCTTGTCTCCGATGCGGTTCGTCGTGGCGAAGGATGCCTCGCCAAAGAGATCCCACAATCCGCTGGCCAATCCGTATACGGTGACGTTAAATACACGTAACAGTCGTTTCTTCTTATCTGCGTCGCTAACCATGATATGTCCTTTCTATGAGTTGTGATTGTTGTATGGATTCAGACCATCTACCTGCGCGGGATGGCGTCCCACAGATCGGATGCGAAGTTTCGGGTCATCAGACGCACGTTGCCCAGGCTTGCCATATCGCGGTCGACGGCGATGACGAGGAAGTAGTGACCGTCACCCAGGAAGCGACTGAGGATATAGCTGCTATCCGAGGTCACCAGGTTGTCCTCAACCTCACCGCTCTTCAGCTGTCCGGTGCTCTTCTGTACCAGTTTCATCACCAGGGCGAACTGGGCCGCGGCCATCTCCATGTTGAAGTCCGGGCTGGCTGTGTACTCCGCGATGGACAGGCCGTCCAATCCCGATACACTGGCGGCCTGGAAGCCGGGGATTTCGCCCGACATCTCTTTCAGTAATTCTTTCAAGGTTGCCATGTTCTTTACCTCCAGGGTCTCTGTAAATTGTTCTAATGGATTTTCATCTAGACTATCTTCTTCCCAATCCGTGATGCTCTCGTCGATGGCCTGCATCCCGCCCAGAACTAAATTGGACCAGGGGCTGTCGACCGTCCGCTTTGGGGGGGGCACCTCCATCTCCATCTCAAAGGTACCTTCCTCCCAGGTCAGTATTCTCTGCATCACCTCCTCACCTTCCAATCGTCCCATTTCCATGTGGGCGATCTGGCCTCCATCAAAATAGATGACAGCCTCCTGGTCGGCGTGTTGAATCTGTAGCCGAGCCTGATTTCCCTCATTGCAGTTGACCGAGATCAATCCGGTGAGGGACATATCGCGCAGACTGCCGCTAACTGCCATGCTACCTCCATCCGTACTGTTGATAATTTGCTTTCATCTCAGAAATCCGTGATATCAACGTGCACCTTGTGCGCTTTCCAGGTGTACTGAATAAACCCTATAGCCTGATCCATGACCTGTCGATAGGCCAGCGCCCGTGGGAGCAGGACCACGAGGAAAACCCTCTCCTCTTCCAGCTCAAAGGGGCGCACAACGAGTCGCCGACCATCGGTGATGATGAGGCGGATCTCGTCCAGGCCAGACCATCCCAATTGCGCCATCGCCTGTTGGGCAGAGCGGCGGAGGAAATCGGTAGCGGCGGCCTGGGCTTCGGCTTCGTCTCCGGCCCGCGAGCTCGCCAGGGGTAACCCCTCTGATCCCACGAGGAGGGCGCCGTCGAAGCCGTTCTCGGCGCAGAGATCGGTCAGGATCCAGCCGATGGTTTGGAAGGCCGTGACCCGGGTTAGTGGCTTCTCAGTGGACGAGCGCACGCTGTGTCTCCCGCTGTCTGATCTGCCGCTGAACCTGTTTAATCACCGAGTTGATGATGGTCTTTAACGTATCGAAAACCCCTTCGCCGTAGAGAGCTGAGGCGTCCAGGCAGGTGAGCGTCGTGTTCTGCAGCTTCAGACCACGGCGGATCTGGGAGGGCGATAGGGCCTCGGCAAGATCTTGTTTGTTAAATTGTATGATCACCGGTATCTGGCGTGGGTCCAGGCCCATCTGGCGCATATAGGTCGCCATATCTCGCAATCCCTCCAGGTTCGCCTCCATGCGGTGGGGTTGGGAGTCCGCCACGAAGACAATCCCGTCGGCACCCTGAAGAACCAACTTTCGCGTCGATGCGTAGTAGACCTGTCCCGGTACGGTGTAGAGGTTGAACTTGGGGGTCAGCCCCGCCACCTGGCCCACCTCCAACATCAGATAGTCGAAGAAGATGGTACGATCCTCACGTGTCTTCAGTGATACCAGATCCCCCCGCATGCCCGGGTTGGTGTGCGCGTGGATGTACTCCAGGTTGGTGGTTTTGCCGCTCAGAGCCGGACCGTAGTAGACGATCTTGAGGCTGAGCTCCTTCTTGCGTCGATTGATGAACATCTATATTTAGCTCCTCTCAGCCTGACCCGAAAGAGAGGTCGAGTTCCTGAGATAACAATAGATCGAAATCCGATCTGAGGGTCCCCTCTTCCTCGAATTCACCAGGATCTTGGGGTTGTTCGAGGATATCCTTCAAGTTTTCTACCGTCAGCCGTGTGAAAAGGCGAACCATGCCGATGGGCGTGGTGTTCTGAAAGATGGCGGCCAGGATGAGCGCCTCGTCAACCTCAGAGAGATAGATGCTCTGTCGTTTTCCCTCATGGAGCAGGAGCTTGAAGCCCGGTCCCTCATCCATGAGGTTCGCGATCTCGCGGGTGGCCGCTATCTCTCCCGCTGCCAGCGCGGCTAACACCGAGGGTTCCATCCCCGCGCTGTGTCCCGCTGATTCGATGAGCTGCCCGCTGGTATCGGCGACAAGCACGTATCGTGCCCGTCCCTCGTGCCTCAGGTTGTGGAGGCAGTCCTCGATCTCGGCGAGCTGTTGGGATGATAAATTGAGTTCCATTGCTATAGACACCTTCTGGTGGTCATCGCTAGACTTCCGATCTTTATTCTTCAAGGAAATCCGGAGGCAGCAATCCTGCCTTCACGGCTTCGTCAAGGTTCATCAACGACGGGCTTTCTTCTACTGTACTCTTGCCGCCGTTGTCGTCGTGTCCATCTCCATTGTCTCCGCCCTCCGTGGCCTCCGTGCCAAAGAGTTGTTGCAGCCCTCGGTTGAGATCTGTGTTGAAATCTTCGGAGAAGTCGATTTCGGGAGCGGGTACGTCCAGAAGCGGCTCCATAGCGGCAGCTGTTTGTTTGGTGTAGAACCAGACAGCGCCCGTTTTGGTCTCCGCGCCGAAGATCACCGCCAGCAGTATCTCGTCATTCACATCGTAGGCATAGATGTTGTAGTCAGGGCCCTCGTGATAACTGGATTTGAAGATGGAGGCGTTTCCCAGCCGGTGGGAGAGCTCCACCGCCGCCGCGAAATTCGCCGCCACCAATGCGCCTATTGTTGCGAGATCCAGGCTCTCCGTAGCACCCACGGCATCGATAGGATACCCCGCCTTGCTGATAAGGAGGGCACAACGGGCACCTGTGTTACGCTGTAGAGCCTCCAGGTGCTTATAGACCTCGTCGTTCACGGTTTGTTCACCGGTGCGATAGGGATCCTGCTCGGTGGTTTGACCCACAGCCCGCTCGACGATCTCACGGATTTGGGCCATGGAGAAGGGTTTGTCCAGGTACCCGTCGAGCTCCATCTTGCCTACGTCGCCCCTGAGCCCTTCTGTTCCGTAGGCGGTCATCAGCACGACCTGGGTCTCAGGGTTGATCTCGCGGATGGCGGCCGATAGCGAGAGGCCATCCATGTCTGGCATTCGGTAGTCGGTGATGACGAGAGTGTATGTGGTGTCTCGAATTCTGCTTAAGGCTTCTTCGGCGGAATTGGCCGTGTCGACGTGGTAATCTTCGCCCAGTTTGGCCAGGCTCTTCGCCAGGACTAGAGTAACGTTGGGTTCATCGTCTACAACCAGGACCCGCCGGGGATTTGCAACTGAAATCATGCTTTCCCTCCCTGGTCTGTTGTGGCTTTCAACGTGCGATCGGTCACCTCACGGATTTCGGCGAGCTTGACGGGTTTGGTGAGGATCTGGTAGACGGCGGCGCGCGCCGCATTCTGGCGCAAGGTTTCGCTGTCGTAGGCCGTGATGAGAATGATAGAGATCTCTGGAGCCAGCTGGCGCACACGTTGCGCAAAGGTTAACCCATCAAGACCGGGCATGCGGTAGTCGGTAATAACCAGATCGAAGCGCCCTTCCTGGAAGATCTCCCATGCTTCCTCCCCACTCGTGGCTACGGTGACCTCGAAGTTGGGGTTCTTCTCCAGACCGGCCTGCAGCGTCATACACACCATCTCCTCGTCGTCCACGATGAGGATGCGGCGTTTCGCCTGGACGGTGGATTCCCCCCGTTGGTCAGGTCTACGCTGGGAGAGGGGCAGCTGCAAGATACAGGTGGTTCCCTCACCCTCTTCGCTGTGGATCTCCAACTTGCCGTCGTGAGCATGGGTCACAGCACGGACGACTGTTAGTCCCAGCCCCAGACCATTATAAGCCCGCGTAGTGGAGCCATCGACCTGGTAGAAGCCGCTGAGCAGCCGATCCATCTTGTTGTGGGGGATGCCGATGCCGGTGTCCTGGATGGCGAAATGGACCTCGTCGTCATCACCGTAGATACGCACACTGATACAGCCGCCCGTTGGTGTGAACTTGATGGCGTTTTCCAGCAGGGCGTCGAGGGCCTGTTCCATCTGGAACCGATCGCCAAGTAGGGTGGGAAGATTATTCTCAATCTCGCTCTGTATCTGTAACTGGGCTGCCAGCGCCTCCCCCTTACGCCTTGACAGGACGCTCTCGCAAATTTCTGCAGGATCTACGGGGGCGCGAAGGAACATCTGTGCCTCCACCGCCAGAAGGATGCCCACGCGCTCCACAATCTTGTGCAGCGTTTGTGCCTGCCGGGCGATGACCAGGATGGCCTGCTTCTGCTCGGGTTCCAGGGGACCCAGTTCACCGTCGCGAAGAAGCTCAGCATACCCCATAACGATGGCAAGAGGGGTCCTCAACTCGTGAGATACATTCTGAATGAAGAGCTCGTGCAAGCCATCTATTTCTGGAGTCCGGACAGCTTTTTCGTCGGATGAGAGCAGATCGTATTGTGTGTTAGCCATGATCATTGCTTCGTTTCCCTTTCAATTATTCCAGTAATATGATAACAAAAGAATGGGCAGGATAACATTAGCATTTTGTGGCAGCAATGTGGTAATATTGTTAGGGTTTGGTCAGGGGCATCAGGAGTAGGAGGAGGTGCTCAGTTTCGACCAAGAAAAAGCGCCCCCTCAGGGGGGGCGCTTTGCTCTGTTGCTCAAAACGCAGAGATCAGTTTCGCTTGCCGATGGTATAACCTACGCCGCGAACTGTAGAGATGAGATCTTCGCGGCCCGTCGCCTCCTTGATCTTGGCGCGGAGGCGGTAGATGTGATATCGTACGGTGTCTTTGGCTTCCCAGGGTTCGCAATCATATTCCTGAACCTCGCGTACGAGCTCCTCGGGTGAGATGACCCTCGGTGCTTCGCTAACGAGGTAGGCCAGTACGTCGAACTCCGTGGGGCTTAGCTCCAACAGCTTACCCTCCAGGGTGATCACGTGGCGCATGAAATCTACGATGAGCCCTTCCCGCTGCATGAAGCGCGCGTTCTGCTGCTCCCGATCTTCATCCTCCGCTGGTGCTGGCAGATCCTCCACCAGCACGGTGGAGCGGATTTCCTCCAGACTGGTGGCAAGGTTCTCTTCCAATTGGGCCAGCAGCTGCTGGCGGCGTAGCTCGCGTTGGCGTTTGAGCAATCCGGTGCGTACGCTCTCCCGAAGCTCCACCGTTTTGGCGGGTTTGAAGAGATAATCGTGGGCACCGTAGCGCAAGGCCTCGACGGCGGTGTCCAGCGAAGCATAGCCGGTGAGCACGATGACGGCGGTGTGTGGGGACCGTTCCCTCAGGGCTGAGAGTACCCTGATGCCGCTGATCCCCTTGAGTTTCAGGTCGATCAGAGCCAGTTCGAAGTCCTCTTCGGCAACCTTCTTCAGGGCCTCTTCTCCGCTCTCTACGGCTACTACCTCGTGCCCATCCCGGGTTAGCACTCTTTCAAGAAAAAAGCGTATATTGGGTTCGTCATCGACAACTAGAATTTTGGCAGTATGATTCATAATTGTGAACCTTTCTCTATCGGCAACCGGATAATAAAGATTGTCCCCTCCCCCGGCTGGCTTTGGACCTCTATCTCACCCTCATGGGCTCTGATGATGCCATAGCTGATGGAGAGTCCCAACCCCGTGCCATCCTCCTTGGTCGTGAAGAAGGGTTCAAAGAGACGGGAAACCGTATCGGCGTCCATGCCTTCCCCGGTATCGGCAAGATCGATCCGCAACGCTGGAACCCGGCCCTCCTCCCGATGCAGGGTATCCACACCGGTTCTCACTGTCAAGATTCCCCCATCAGGCATGGCGTCGATGGCGTTAAGGATGAGATTGAGAAAGACCTGCTTAAGGTGATCGGGATTGGCCCAGAGGGCGGGGATCTGTTCCATATAGTCCTGCTCCACAGATACACCGCTGTGCTGTAACTGTTTGTTGGTAAGGGCCAGGACACTCGCCAGCACCTGGTGTACGTCCGTCGTCTCCATTTGATGGCGCGCCGGACGGTAGAAATCCCGCATGCGGCGCAAGATCACCGAGATGCGATCAATCTCCTTATCAGCAATATCGATGTAGCGCTGTAATGCGTCACGTTCAAAACTGACCTCCATCAATTCCTCGTCCGCAAGGGTCAGGCAACCCTGGACGGCCTGCAAGGGATTGTTGATCTCATGGGCCAGGGAGGCGATGAGCCGTCCCAGGGCTGCCATTTTTTCGGTATGAACCAGTTGCGCCTGGGCCCGTTCCCGTTCCTGCAATAGCCGCTTGAGGTCCTCATATAGACGCGCGTTTTCCAGAGCTACGCCGAGGGTGGAACTCAGTGCTTGCAGAGTTTGCAGATCCTCCGATGTAAAGGCGCCCACAGTCCGGCTGCCCACGATAATGATCCCTATGGCCTCTCCTTCAATGAGGAGGGGTACGACCATAACGGCGTGTGGTGTGTAATCAAGCTCGTTCTCTCCCCCCGACCAGTAGCGGGGATCGCGCTGGGCATCCTCGACCAGCACCGGTTGCCGGTGGGTCAGGGACCATCCCGCTAGGCCTTCGCCGGCCGAAAGGCGCTGAGAGATCTCCTTCGATTGACCTCCGAGGAGGGCCCGCACGAAGAATAGATCGCTCGTCTCTGGATCGGGCTGGAGCAGCGAGACGGCATCGGCCTGGAAGAGGCGGCGGATCAGCTCCAGCGCGTTCTGTACAACTGCCGAGGAATTCAGACTGGAGGTGAGCGTCAGACCGATCTCGTTTAACATCGCCAGCTCCTCGGCGCGCGCCTGCGTCTTGGTGTAGAGGCGTGCGTTCTCCAGAGCCACCGCTGTCACAGAGGCGATGGCCTCCAACAGACTCAGATCCTGGAATGTGAAGTCGTCGCGGCGTTTGTTGACGATCTCGATGATGCCTATGACCTCCCCCCGGTGACGGAGGGGCGCGCAGACGAGGGATTGGGTCTGGAAGCCGGTGAGTTCATCGATACCTTCGTAGAAGCGGGGGTCGCTCGACACGTCGTTGATGAGGACCGCTTCGTCGTGCTGAAGTACCCATCCCGCGATCCCTTGACCTGGTGTGAGGGTGCGTCCCAAGAGCTTCTCCTCATCCTCACCGAAGATGATAGCAAAGGTGAGTTCCTCGCTATCGCTCTGCCGGAGCAAGATGGAGCCCTCAACGGCGTCCAGCGCCTGACAGCTCAGATCCAGGATCTGGCGTAGTACGATGTCGGGAT
>JBNGDR010000080.1:0-8152 GCA_049975685.1 Anaerolineae bacterium | reverse complement strand
TGTGGCCCCGGATTCACACTCAGGTACCCGACGCGACCTTCTACGTGGTCGGTTCCTCTCCACCCGAGTCCATCCGGGCCTACGACGATGGCAAGAGTGTGATTGTCACCGGTTTCGTGGACGATCTGGCGCCCTGGTACCGGTCGGCGGCGCTTTTCGTCTCGCCCGTCCTGGTCGCGGGCGGCTTATTGCAGAAGGTGCTGGACGCGATGGGCATGGGGGTGCCTGTGGTTGCCACGTCGGTAAGCAACCACGGACTTGCAGCGACGCCGGGTCAACATCTGCGTATTGCCGATGAGCCCGAAGGATTCGCGGCGTCGGTGGTTGAGCTGCTCCGTGACGGTGAGGAGCGACAGCGATTAGGCGCCGCTGCCCGCCGTTTTGCTGCCGAACACTACGATGCCGAGGTGACGATGGATCGCTGGGATCAGGCGCTGCACTCGTTGATGCAGCGGGAAACGTAAGAGGCTGATGCCAGAAATCGGATTTCTAATCCACACCTTGTACTTACATAAAGGCCCCTCTGGTAACCACCCCTGAATTTGATCAATGTGTAGCTCATTCATGACACCGAGTTTGTCTCGTAAAGTCCCTCTGTGGTATAATCACAGAGCAAACTTGAAAAGAGGACGTAAATTAGCATATGTCTGGTATGTCTCACAAGAGCATAAGACGTGAAAAAAGCCGGCTTCCGACGATTCTGACCGCGCTTCTCATCCTGATCTTCGCGGCCGTGACCATCGCAGCCGCGCTCTTCCTCGTCTCGTGGGGACGAGGACAGATCTCAGATTCGGGCATACTGCCGGGGGTGGGGGCTGCGTCGGGATCGGAAAGTCCCTACGTGGAGCGCAGGCCCGGTCAGGTGATCCCCACCTGGACGGGGACCGATCGGGTGACGGTGCTCGTCCTGGGCGTGGATGAGCGCCAGCAGGAATCCGGCCCCTTCCGTACCGACACCATCATGCTCCTCACGCTGAACCCGGTGACGTTGGAGGCGGGGGTGCTCTCCATCCCTCGTGACCTGTGGGTACCCATTCCCGGTTACAACGAGGGACGCATCAACACCGCGCATTTCCTGGGCGATCTCTACGATTATCCCGGCGGCGGCCCCGCTCTGGCGATGGAGACGGTGGAATACAACCTGGGCGTGCCCGTGAACTACTACGTGCGGCTCAACTTCCAGGGATTCATCGACCTGGTGGATCTCATCGGGGGTATCGACGTCTACGTCGATGAGACCATCCACGATGAAGCCTATCCCACCAGTGATTACGGCGTTGAGTTGCTACACATCGAAGCCGGTCAGCACCACTTCGATGGTGAGATGGCGCTCAAGTACGCGCGCAGCCGCCACGGAAGCAGTGACTTCGATCGAGCACGACGCCAGCAGAAGGTGCTGCTGGCGATTCTGGATCGCGTGACCAGCCTGGAGATGCTGCCCCAGCTCGCCAGCCGGGCCAATGAAATCTTCACCACCGTGGAGGATTCGCTGGCCACCGACCTGACCCTGGATGAGATCCTGGCGCTGGGTGGGTTGGCCCTCCAGGTAGATCGGAACGAGATTCGGTTTGGCGTCATCGACGAGAAGTGCACCAACAGCTGGACCACCCCGACGGGAGGACAGGTGCTCATCCCCATCCGTGATTGCATGCGCGAGGTGCGCAACTACGTCTTCGGCACCTCTGACACGGCCGGCGCCCCCTCGGTGGAAGAGGAGGAGGCGACCGTCGCTGTTCTCAACGGCACCGAGGAGGTAGGATTGGCCTCCCGGACGGCACAATATCTCAAGGAGAATGGTCTGCAGATCGCTCTCTTCGGCAACGCAGAGCAGCAGGACTACGCCACAACGACCGTCATCCTCAACCGTCCCAAGCCGGCCACCGCCAATCGCATCCTGGAGCTCCTGGGCCTGCCGGAATCGGCGCTGGCCAACGGTGCCAATCCCACCGCCGATCAGGATGTGTTGATCATCCTGGGCGCCGATTATCAAGGGCCGCCGACGCCGATCCCGGCGACGACACCCACGACGACACCCTAGCAAAGCCTTCGCTATAGATCGACAGAGGACACGCCATGAGCGAACGACGCACCGTAGCACCGCAGGCAGATCCCGAGGAGTTCGTCCTCGATCGGGCTCTACGCCCCCAGCAGCTGGACGCTCTCGTAGGTCAGGATCGAGTGCGGGAGAATCTACGCATCCTCATTGAAGCGGCGCGGGGACGCAACGAAGCCTTGGAACATGCTCTCTTCTACGGGCCGCCGGGGCTGGGCAAGACCACGCTGGCGCACATCATCGCCAACGAGATGGGGACGAATATCCGGGTGACCGCCGGCCCCGCCATCGAGCGCGCCGGGGATCTGGCCGCCATCCTCAGTAACTTACGCGAGAAAGAGGTGCTCTTCATCGACGAGATCCACCGTCTGGGGAAGGTGGTGGAAGAGATCCTCTACCCGGCGATGGAGGATTACGCCCTCGATCTGGTCATCGGCAAGGGGCCGGGGGCCCGCACGGTGCGTCTCAACCTTCCCCGGTTCACGGTGGTCGGCGCCACGACACGGCTGGCCCTGCTCTCCGCGCCCTTGCGAACCCGCTTCGGCGCCATCTACCGCCTTGATTTCTACGAACGGGCGGAGCTGGAGGAGATCGTGGAGCGGGCAGCACAGGCCCTCGCGGTCCCCCTGGAGGCCGAGGGGCGCGCCGAGATCGCCCGTCGAGGGCGGGGAACACCCCGGGTAGCCCTGCGGCTGCTGCGCCGGGTACGAGATTACGCCCAGGTCCGTGGTGATGGGATCATCACGGGTGAGATCGCCGATCAGGCGCTGGCCTTGCTGGAGATCGATCACCGGGGCCTGGACGATCTCGATCGCCGCGTCCTGCGTGCTATCATCGAGAAGTTCGACGGTGGGCCTGTGGGCCTGGACACCATTGCCGCCTCTATAGGGGAAGCCGCCGATACCATCATGGACGTGGTGGAGCCCTATCTCCTGCAGCTGGGCTTCATCGATCGCACCCCCAGGGGGCGCGTCGCTACCCGCCTGGCCTATGAGCATCTAGATCTGCCCTATGACCGGATGGAGCAACAATCCCTTTTCTAGACATAGCCCCTCTCAGGAGGTCGCATGCACCCTGAGCTAAGCCGGCGCAAGAGAGTGAAACGGCATATTGATGCCAGCGGCATCATCGCCAACCTGGTCGGCATCCTGTTGACCATGGGCTTTTTCGTACTGAGTGGGGATCTGGTCGTTGAGACAACGATCGAAGCGGAGGCGAGCGCTTCCTCGTCCCTGGACTTTGCGATGGCCGGTATCCTGCTCATTCTAGGGGCCGTCATCGGGACCCTGTTTGAGAGAGATCTCTGGTCCTGGTATTTCGACTCGGCCGCGGAGAAGAATCCATCTCCACCGCCGGAGATCCGCCGCAAGGTGCTCAACCAGCCTGCCACCAGCGCGCTTATCTCCCTATCGATGTGGACGCTGGCGGGTCTGACCACCGGGATCACGGTATTTATCGGCACGAACAACCCCTGGTCGGCCCTGACCATCTTTCTCAGTGTGGCCGGGCTTTCCGGCGGCAGCGCAGCGATTATCGTTTACTTCCTCACCGAGCGCCTGTGGCGTCATGAACTTCTCATCTTCTTCCCCAGGGGGGAATTGTCGGCCATTCGTGCCTTCCGGGTGACGGTAAGGCGTCGCATCTTTGTCATGTTCGCCACCGGCGTCGCCCCACTCGTCCTGCTGGCCGTCACCGCCTATCAACAGGGGCTCCTTATTGCGAACGCGGAACAACCGACAGCACTCCTCCCCAGAATGCTGTGGATGGAGATATTTCTGGTCGGGGTGGGTTTTCTCGCGATGATCGCGCTGGGGCTCACGCTGGGCTCCTCGCTGGTGCAGCAGGTGGAAGAGTTGCGCGACAAGATGAATCGGGTGCGAAAGGGCGATCTTAACGTCCAGATCCCCGTGCTCTCCAACGACGAGCTGGGTGAGTTAGCAGAGGGATTCAACGCTATGGTGGAGGGGTTGCAGCAGGAGGAGGTCATTCGGCGCCTCTTCAGCCTCTACGTCACCCCGGAGGTGGCCCGGCACGCCATCGAGCACGGCGCCGAATTGGGCGGGCAGACGACGGAGGCCACCGTGCTCTTCGCTGATATCCGGGGGTTCACCCAGATGACAGAGAATTTACCTCCCGCCGCACTCATCGCACTGCTCAACCGTTATTTCCAGGCCATGTCGCAGGTCGTGGTGCGGCACGGCGGGTTGGTCAACAAATTCGGCGGCGACAGCCTTCTCGCCGTCTTTGGAAGCCCTCTGAATCCTGCTGCCGATCATCCCCGGCACGCAGCTCAGGCTGCTCGGGAGATGCTCCTGGCCTTGAGCAGATTCAACGAAGCGCAGATGGAACGGGGAGAACCCAGTCTAAGGATTGGGGTCGGTGTGGCGACGGGCAAAGTGGTGGTCGGTAACGTCGGCAGCGAGGATCGGTTGGAGTACACGGTGATCGGGGATACGGTCAACGTGGCGAGCCGCCTCCAGGCGATGACCAAGGAACTCCCCTCCTCAATTCTATTGAGCGGTACCACAGCCAGGGATCTGCCGCCCTGGCCCTCACTGAGACCTATGGGAGAGGTCGAGGTACGGGGAAAAGAAAAAGCCGTGCAGGTCTACGCTCTGGGGGTCGAGTAGCACAAAGGCTGCTTTGCCCATCTGCTCAGGATCTGTAGAGAAATAGGTCCCCACGCATACGCCCCGAGGACGGGGCCTAGAGCATAACGCGGGAAGTTACCCTGCCCTTACTCAAGGTGTCTGGGAGATCCGGTTCGCGTAATCCGAACCCAGTATAACCACCACGTCGTATTCCGCCGTGGGATTATCCCCCCTGACAATGGACGATCCAGGAAGCTCCAGCAATTTGGTGATGCGCTCCGCGGTGTTAGGCTTATCACGGTTAAGGATAACCAGCGACGAATCGTAATCCTGGCGGTCGGCGTTATCGAAGATAGCGATCTGGATACCGTTGGCCTCCAGATACTCCGCCGTCGAACCTGCCAGCCCGGGGGTCGCGGTGCCGTTCAAGATGGAAATGGTCGCCTGTTCCGACTCTTCCTGCTCTCCCGTCGCCGGGCCGATGCCGAAGAGATAGTCCCGTTTCTCTCGCATACGCTCCCGGATGGGCACCAGAACCATATCACCCTCGGGGGTCGTCCAATCCTCAACACAGTTCTCATCGATGGCGGCGGAGCGGATCTCCTCGCGGTTTACCTGCGTAGCCAGAACCCCCAGCGCGATGATCTGATCGAGCTTGAGGTCAGTACTGACAGAATCTTCCACCTTGGCGTAGAGATCCGGTGCCTTCGCAACCAGACGGGTGAGCACAACAGGGTCGGAGACCTTTTCCAGGACGGCCAGTGCTACCTGTTGCTGCCGCCTGATGCGATCAAAGTCGCTGCTCCCGTGGCGGGTGCGCGCATACTTGAGAGCCATCTCCCCCTCAAAGTGGTGTTGCCCGGCCTCGATATAGAGCGGATCGTAACCGTAATTGTAATCCGGATACAGGGGATCGTCGATAGTCTCCTCAACGTAGATGTCGATACCCCCGATCTCGTCCACCAGGTCGATGAAACCCTGGAAGTTGAGTCGGACGTAGTGATCAACGTTGATGCCGAGGTTATATTGCACCGTCTCCATAGCCAGCGCCGGCCCACCGCCCGGATAGTCGTCGTAATCGCCGATGTAGTGGGCGGTATTGATGCGCTGGTGGGTATAGCCGGGAATCTCTACCCAGAGATCGCGGGGAATGGAGAGCACGCCAGCCTGCAGAGTCACCGGATCGAGGGTTATCACCATCATGGTATCGGTACGCCACGCGACCTCATCACCCTGCGCCCGCTCGTCGACCCCCAGAAGCAGCACGGTGATGCGCTCGATGCCCGTCCACGTAGGGAGGGTCTCGCCCTCCTGGTATTCCACGTTAGGGCTGGGCCCCTTCTCGCTCAGCGTGAAATCGGGGAGCAACTCGGAGGCGGCCGCCATATCACGCACCTGGACGAAGACGGTCAGACTGGCGACGGCGGTCACGAGGAGGTAGATGAGGACGATCCCCACCCGCATGAGGGCGGAGGTCCACTGGGACTTCTCACGGTTCTGATTTGACGTCATATCCATAGTTCTCGCAACAACTGCTTCGGTTGTTGATTATACCATATCCGGCTATGGTGGCACATGGACATCTCGTACTTCGTTGGCAGATTTCCCAATCAGATACCCTGGTAAACACTCCAGCATATTTGCCATCATCTTCTCACGTGGTATGCTACGTCTTGATCAACAAGATAATTTATGGGGAGCAAAGTGTGGCATCGTTAAAATTCATTCATCGATCTTTGAAAGTCGTTGCATCCATCGCTCTACTCCTGCTCTTTGCCGGGAGTATGCGCTATGCCTCCGACCTATCAGATATTGCCCCCTCGCCAAAGCATGCCCGTATGGTTGCTTCGGGGAACCCGCCCGGCGAACTGCATATACTCACGTACAATGTCCTTCTTCGACCCAGCGTGCTCAGTTCGGCAGACTATACCCTGGAGCGGGCACAGCAGATAGGCAAGTGGTTGAAACATGGGAACGTTGACATTGTGGCTCTTCAGGAGGCCTGGGACTCACAGGCTGTGTCTATACTTGTGGAAGAGGTAAGGCACGATTTGCCTTACTACATTGTCAATCAACCCACAGAACAACCCGTGAGAAGCATATCTGGAGGGCTGACGATCCTTTCGCGATGGCCCATCGAAGAGATGAGGACATTGGTCTATGATAATTGTAGCGGTTTCGATTGTCGAGCCTCCAAGGGAGCTGTTCACGTTGTTATCCGTCTCTCCGCAAACTCATACCTGAACTTTGTAACGACCCACCTCGATGCCGGAGAGATTTTCCTGGACCGCAAAGCGCGTGCGTTGCAGTTAGAACAACTGCACGAGTTTATGGCCGAAATCGATGAGGATCTCGGGCCAGTGGTAGTCGCGGCAGATTTCAACATTGACTCCCTTGCTGGAAATGGCGAATATGAGGAGCTCGTTGATACACTAGGTGTAGAAGGATACGAAGTCTCCAACATCTCAACGCTAAACTGTGGTTTGACGAGCGTTTTTTGTGAAGAAACTACAGATCCCAAACGTCTCGATTATGTCTTCACTCTATCTGGGGAGCAACGCTTGCGTCGAAAAGAGACCCGTCACCTTCCGCTCGCTACTGATTCGATTGATAAACACGTGAGATATCTTTCCGATCATTGCGCTGTGTGGGTGGTATTCGAAACGAATTTCTAGCCCGGCAAGCCGAAGATCTCTTGTGGGTGTTTGTCGGATCAGCGGGTCAGGGCCAGAATCTCGTCGCGAAAGTCGGGGTAAGCTTCAAGGAGGGATGCCCTGTCGCCGATCTCGAAATCCACGTATTCGAAGCCCGGGGCCACGGTGCAGCCGAGGAGCGCAAATTCGCCCCCTGGGACAAGGCGGGCGCCCTGCCAGACACCCCGGGGCACCACCACCTGCGGACGTATCTCAGCAGAGATCTCTGCGCCCAGGAGGATGCGCTCCCCTTTGCCCTCGGGATGAAGTTGTAGCATCTCCACGGGATCGCCCAGGTAGAAGTGGAAGATCTCGTCGGAGCGCAGCCGGTGGAGGGCAGAGAAGGTCTCGGCGGTCAGCAGGTAGTAGATGGCGGTGCCGTGGACGTGGGGCATCGTGTAGCGGTCGGGCAGGGCCTCCGTGGCGATGGCTTCTGAAGCCCGGTAGGTTTCCGCAAAATAGCCTCCCTCGGGGTGAGGTTGTAGGTTTAATAATGCGCTGAGCTCTTCGATGGTAGTCATGGTCTCTCTCTTTTTTTCAGACGATGAGGCGATCGTACAGGATCTCCAAACTCAAATAGGGGCAGACGGTCTCCTTGCAGATGATAGTCTGGGCCGCGGCCGCCAATCCCAGGCGGACGGCCTCCAGGTGATCGAAGCCTTCCATCAAGCCGTAAGCAACGGCGGCCGTGAGAGCATCACCGGCCCCAACCCTATCGACGACCTCGGCCTCAAAGGCGGGCAGGCGCCCGCTCTCCTCGGTAGTGGCGTAGACGAGACCTTCGGCACCCAGGGTGATGATGGCCAGCTCCACCC
>JBNGDR010000079.1:0-8201 GCA_049975685.1 Anaerolineae bacterium | reverse complement strand
GTCGAGCAGGGATCTTTCGCCACTCTGGGTGGCGCTGTAAGCTGCTGGGGCTTGTTCTGGAGCGGCTGCGAGCTGGCCCAGAGAGTGACCACAACTCTCGCAGCGCGATGCCTGTTGGGGATTTTGAGCCCCACAGCGTGGACAGGTATAGGTGTATTGTGCCATCGTTTTCTCCTCTGGTTGTTGGCTCCCGAGCGCCGGTTCAGATCATACCCGCGCTCATCAGAATAGCGACAACAACGCTCAGGGTGATCCCGACTTCCATGAGTACGGCCAAGAGGGTCATGAACCAGCCGGTGCCCACCTGCCAACCATCGGGCTTGACGGTCACGGAGACGGGGTAGCTTTCTTCCTGACCATCATCGTGTTTGACGACAATCTGGCTTTGATACTCTCGCTGGGTGGGAACCAGCCGCGAGGTATGTAAACCGAGCCACCATCTCAAGGGTCCTCCCTTGAGTTGGAGTCGTCCGGTGTTCAGCTCGTCGGTGCGAACGGCGACGACGATCTCCCCGCCACTTTGCCCCATCCGCTTGGGCTTGACCTGCAACCAGGTGGCGTCGGCGGTAACCGAGATCTCATCTCCAGCTGGATGGCTGATTTTTCGGGTCACCTTGGAGACGCCGCGACCCGGCTTGATCTGACCGAAATCCAGCGGTCCCGTCCCGGTTTGGGCTACCGCCCTCTTTTTTGAGGGCGCCTTGGATACGCCCCCAGTACTCACGCTGGTGGAGGTGTGGAACCATCTAGGTTGCTGTCCAGAGAGCGCCTCCCAGAAATCGGCCATAGATTGGTGACGTTTGGACTTGTTCATCTCCAGGGCCGTGGTGATAGCTCTCTCGACACGACGCTCAATTGAGGTGTTGAGGGTTCGGACGTCGGGAAAATCGAAGAGTCGCGTCGCCGGGTCGTGGAGAGTGAGCAGCTGGTGGAGGGTGGCGCCCAGCGCGTAGACATCGGCTCGTTCGTCGGTCTGTGCTTTGCCGTACTGCTCAGGGGGGGCATAGCCGTCGGTCCCGAATTGAATGGTGTCCCGCTTCTTACCCGGTTTATAGAAACGGGCTATCCCAAAGTCGATGAGTTTGACCTCCTGCGTCTCCCGTGTCACCATGATATTGGAGGGCTTGATGTCGCGGTAGATGATGGGGGGATCCTGGCTGTGAAGGAAGGCCAGAACGTCACAGAGTTGGGAGGCCCAGGCCAGAACTTGCTTTTCGGGAAAGGGTTCCGCGCGGCCCATGATTAGAGTATCGAGGGTTTCCCCTTCAATGAACTCCATGACCATGTAGTGTCGTTCGCCCTCCTGAAAGCGATCGGTCACCCGTACGAGATTGGGGTGATCCAGGCGCGCCAGAAGCTCCGCCTCCCGTATAAAGGCTGCGAGCACGTCGGCGCGTTCCGAAGGTTTGATGGCCTGCTCCGACATCTCCTTGAGTGCGACCACCTTGCCCTGGAGGCGTTGATCCTGGGCCTTATAGATAGCGCCCATTCCACCCTGGGCTATCTTCTCCAGGATGAGATAGCGCCCCGCGACGACCTGCATGGGCAGTAGCGTGCCCGTACCAAAGGGTTGGGGCGGTGTAGGATGGCTGACAGCAGGTTGTGCTTGAATTCGATCTTCTATAGGCGCCCCACAGGTACGGCAGAAACGGGTGCCGGGTCGCAGAAGTTCACCGCATTGGCTACAACGCTCGCCAGTTTTTGCTCCCGGGGTGGGGCCGGTGTCGGGCAGCGAAGTCCCACATTGATTGCAAAAGCGCGCGTTTTCGCGCAGCTCGGCGCCGCAGTTGGGGCAGATGTTGGTGGAGGTGGATGGGGGTGGGGGCGTCCCCGCCGGGGTTTGTTGTCCGGTGGAGCGTCCAGCCCTAGCCTTGATAAGAGCGTCGGCGCCGATGCGGGCCCCACATCCCTTGCAGAAGCGGGCCCGGGTGCGGAGAGGGAGTCCGCAATTGGGGCAGAGCATCATCGACGAGGAATCTCCAGATGAGATGTCGCCCGATGAGACATTTTCCTGGGATCTGGTTGGGTCCTCGAGAGGAAAGCCGCACTGTTTGCAGAAGCGAACCCCCTCGCGATTCTCACTCTGGCAGTTAGGACAGATCATGATCCCCCCTCTTTCTCGCAGAGGAGCAGTGTGTAGGAGGCCGAGCCGAAGCGGACGATAGAATGATTCTGGAGGGCGAAAGCTCGCTCCTGCACACGGGTTTCCTGAGCGGGATCGCCGGTGTAGCTGACGAAGGTGCCGCTGGTGCTATTTTCATCTTCCACGATCCATTGACCCTGTTCTTTGTAGAGACGGGCGTGTCGTCTGGAGACCGTGGGGCTATGGATGATGAGGTCGTTATCACCACCTCGCCCGACAGTGAAATAGCTCTTACCTTCAGCGTCAAGGCGAAGGACTGGCATGGAGAACTCGTGCCCTCGTGCTACAAGTGTGGCGAAGCTGGATGGCTGCCAATCGGTGAGCTGCTCTGTGGTTGAGGGCAGTAACCAACGCCGGAGGCCGATGAGTCTGGGGATTTGACTCAACGTTTGCGGGGAGAGATTGACCTTACTTGAGGTGACCGTGACCAGCTCCTGCAGAAAGGCTGGTAGACCTAGGGCCTTCACGGGCCACTCGCCGATCTCAATGTGGCTGCTCTCTGGGAGGTCCGGGTAGAGGACGACGTAGGTCATGACCTTCGACCAATCGGTTTCTGACCCCGGTAGTGTATCAGCGTTCAGCTCGGTAGCGTTTTCCAGGCTCCAGCGCTTCCAGCTGTAGTAGTTACGTTGTGCCTGTTTGAAGGGATTGGGCCGGTCGGGATTGAGGATTATCTTGGTCCCGTCGGCGTGTCTCGCCCACCACTGACCTTCACGGTTACCGAAGATGGGATCCCAGACGTGCTTGAGTTCGGCCAGGAAGATCCCATTCTGTTTGCACACGACGAGATCGATCTCACTCCCCTCGCCGGCGAAGAAATTGAATAGCAGGGCGAAGTGTTCGCTCTGAGGATGGAGGAAACGGTGAAGTTTCGCCAGCGTTTCCTCCTCTGGGGTATGATGAGGCTTGCTGCCGTACCAGACCTCAACGGTCATCGCTATATCTCGCTTTGCCCCTCACGGGCGATTAATGGTTAGGATTGTTTTGCCCCTCATGGGCGAAAATTTGGCACGTTGGGCGCGGATTTTCCAGGATGGATCGTGCCCCGGGTGATAGAGTTAGAGTGAACGCCCTTGCTTATTTATCTTACCCTTATTTGGCGCAAAAGACAATCGCACAGAGGTATTTGGGATTTTCTGAGGTGCGATGCACCTATCCGTCTGTCAGCAGGAACGCTCCGATGGGGGGAGGGTACCACCGAGACGAGCGATGGCTTCGCTTACGGCTTCGGGATCGCTCTTGCGTAGGGCCCCGGTGGGGGCGGGTCCGTCACCCAGGCAGATGGAGACAATGCCCTCACGGCAGGGAATGGCAAGATCGGCGGTGTAGGTGTCCTCGCCTTCATGGATCAGGTACTCTCGTTCGGGGAAGAAGCCGCTCTCTTTGAGCGTGACGTAGAGTCCATCAGCACCGGAGACGTAGAGGTCGTTGATCTCCTCGGCATCGTTGAAGCGATCCCAGGTGGTCTCTATGAAGGTGATCCGCCGCCAACGCAAGCTGGGGATGGGGGGCTCGCGGTGAATAAGGGGCCCGATCTGGATCTTGTAATAGGGTTCATCGGCACGAGGGTGGTCAGGTTGGTCAGGGCGAAGATCGCGACGGCGCACCAGCTCGTGTCCGCGACTCTCGGCGTACCAGTGTATGGCCCACTTTTCCTCCCGGAAGGCTGCGGTGAAATAGAAGGCCAGGATAGCGGCGTCGGCGGCACTCTTGGGAGCATGTCGCAGAGGGATACGATACCAGCCCTCATCGCGGGCCAGTTGAAAATCGGTGGGGTCTGGCATGACACCCACCAGGACGCGATCCGCAGCATGGAACATTGGGCACCTCCCAGGTAGGGATAAAGCAAGTATAGATGAAGGTGGCGGAAGGTCAACTGATGATTACCACTAGGGGTTAAGTCATCGTGATCGAGGTGGGAGAGCGAAACGCCGAGGATAGTTTAGAGCCAGGCCAGCATGTAGGGACCGGCTTCTGCGCGGTGGGCTGCTTTGTCAGGGGTGCGATGCGGCTTCGTCCGGGAGTGGCGGCTGCCCGATCTCACGCGACGCGCCTCGTGTTCGGCGTTCGCTTCGCAGGATCTTGCGATCAGATATTGTATGTAGGTATTCATCGCCTGCCGCCTTTGGTTCTTAGAAATAGAGTAGTTGCTTAGATAATTTAACTAACTTCTCTAAACTATTAATATATTATCATATATGATTAAATTTGTCAAGTATGAGTTTATAAATATTAAAACATCACTTAAGTTTTATCAAAGGGACGTAGAGGTTGGGTTGGGCGAGAAGGAGGTGGTGAGGTTTGACAATCACGTGGAATGGGTAGGATCGGAAGTGTTAACCTACATCCGCAAAGAGGAGGAACTATGCAGATTCATCATATCGCGATTGCCGTGAAGGACCTGGATGAGGCCTTGGCCTTCTACCGGGATGCGTTGGGCGTGGAGGTGGGTGAACGGCGCGAGGTACCCACCGAGGGCGTGGAGATCGCTTTTCTACCCATGGGGGAAGCAGAATTGGAGCTTCTGCAGCCGCTCGATCCGGGGAATAACATCGGGCGCTACCTGGAGAAGCGAGGTGAGGGCATTCACCACGTCTGCGTGCTCGTGGAGGATATCGAAGGCGCGGTCGAGCGGTTAGAAGCGGCAGGCGGGCGTATGGCGACGGAGATCCGCGAGCATCCCGAGGGCACGCGCTATGCCTTCGTTCATCCCAAGAGCGCGCGTGGCGTTCTCCTCGAACTCTATCAAAAACCGGAGTAGTATGGGGCAACGACGCGGTCCCTGGCTTCTGGTAGGACTTCTGGTGCTGTTGGGGAGCCTCACACTGCCCACGGCGCTGGCTGTGCCTCAGACCGCGGCAGGATCGCCCCCCACGCCAACGCCCTCATCATCAACTATGCCTCCGACACCGGAGGTTACGCCGACTTATCAGGTCTTCATACCTGGAGCGGGTGGGGGGGAATCACAGGACTCAACGTCTTCTCGGATAGAGACCTATCTCGTCCGTTACGGTTCCCTCATCTTGTTGGCTCTGGCGCTTATCGCCTGGCTGCTGTTGCGACGCAGTCGGAAGAGGGAGCAAGAGGGGTAAACAAAAGGGCCGGTCACCTGCGTGCAAGCGACCGGCCCTGAATGACTTAATGTCACCTCACATGCTTCGAGCGGATCGTCAGATCCGCGACTCCAGCTGGCACTGCCCGATACATGTGATAATCAGTCATCCTGGGGCGACCGGCCCTTGAAGATGTGAGGGTTACTCGACCATCTCCGCCACGAGACCGGGGACCTTCGCCAGTGCTTCGTCCAATTTCGAGGCGTCCCGTCCCCCTGCCTGCGCCATATCAGGGCGGCCGCCGCCGCCTCCCTGCACCACGCGGGCCACGTCCCGAATAAGGTTACCGGCGTGGACGCCGCGCTTCGTCAGCTCCTCGGTCGTGGCAGCGATGAGCAGAGGCTTTTCATTGACTACGGTGCCCAGCACGATGACCCCACCCTTCATCTTGTCGCGGAACCAGTCCGCCATCTCGCGCAGGGTCTCGGCGTCGGGTGCGGTGACGCGCGCCGCCAGCACGGGGATCTCCTCAACGTGGGTCACCTCATCTAACAGGGATTCGAACTCCCGGCGTGCCAGCTTGCGGTTGAGCACATCGATCTCCTTGCGTGCTTCGCGCAACTCGTCCAACAAACGCATCACCCTCTGGGGCACGTTTTCCAGGATGGTCTCCAGGATGCCGGCCGTGCGCTCCTGGCGGGCGCGTAGCGTCTGGATGGTCTCCAGGGCGCCGCGTCCCGTCACGGCTTCGATACGACGGATGCCCGCCCCGATCCCGCTCTCCGACGCGATAAGGAAGGGGCCGATGTCGCCCGTGCGGTGGACGTGGGTCCCGCCGCACAGCTCCTGGCTGAAGGGGCTTTCGGGTGAGCCTACCCGGAGGACGCGGACGACGTCGCCGTATTTCTCTCCAAAGAGGGCGATGACGCCCTCTTCCAGCGCGTCGCGGTAGCTCTCCTGGCGGGAGGTGACCTCGTAATTGGCGAGTATGGCTTCGGTGACCAGCCGCTCGATCTCGTTGCGTTGCTCTGTTGTCATGGGCTTCTCGTAGTTGTAGTCGAAGCGCAGACGGTCGGGCGCAACGAGCGAGCCAGCCTGAGCGACGTGGCTGCCCAGCACCTCGCGCAGCGCCTTATGGAGGAGATGAGTCGCCGTGTGGTTGCGCATGATATCCCACCTTCGCTTCTCATCCACCGTGGCGATAACTTCATCGCCCACGCGGGGTTCGCCCTTTTTGACCTGTCCTACGTGGATGGGAAGTCCCTCGATAGGGCGCTTCATGTCCGTGACCTCGATCTCCCAGCCCGGCCCGGCGAGACGTCCCATATCTGAGACCTGACCACCCGCTTCGACGTAGAAGTTGGTACGGTCGAGCACCACCTCCACGGTGCCATCCTCTTCGGCCTTCTCGACGATGGCGTCGTCTTGGACCAGGCCTACGATGCGGGCCTTCACGCGCAGCGCGTGGTAGGGATCGTGGAGGATTTTCCCCTCTTCTTCTGAAGGTTCCAGCCTCTCCTGAACCTCTTTCAGGAGTTGTGGATAAAGGCGGGCGCGCTCATCGGTCTCCAGATCGAACTCCCCGGCAGCCCGGGCCCGGGCCCGCTGCTCCTCGCGGGCGGCGTGGTATCCGGCCTCATCGACGGTGAAGCCGTGCTCCTCGGCGATGTCGCGAGTTACCTCGAAGGGAAGCCCCAGGGTATCGTGGAGGAAGAAAACGTCCTCTCCTGGGATCTCCGTCTCACCTTTCTCCTCCAGCGCCGCCATGATCTCGTCGAGGCGATCCAATCCCTGGTCCAATGTGCGAAGGAAGCGCTCCTCCTCAGCGGTGAGGGTGGCCTTGATGAAATCGGCCCGCTGGGGTAACTCGGGGAAGACGTGCCCCATCCTATTGATGAGGAGCTGGGCCAGCTCGGCCATGAAGGGGCGGGTGAAACCCAGCTTGCGACCAAAGCGGACAGCACGGCGCAGGATCATCCGCAGGACGTAGCCGCGTCCATCGTTGGCGGGCAACACCCCATCGCCGACGAGGAAGGTACAGGCGCGGATGTGATCGGCGATGACGCGATAGGCCGTGATGTTGGCCTCCCGCTCTTCGTCGCTCTGTCCTGCCAGTTCCTGTGTCTTCAGGATGATGGGCCAGAAGAGATCGGTGCGGTAGTTGGAATCGACGCCCTGCAGCGTCGCCACCAGGCGCTCAAAGCCCATGCCGGTGTCGATGTGCTGGGCCGGCAGCGGGGCCAGGTGCCCATCCCCCAGGTTGTTGTACTGGATGAAGACGAGGTTCCAGAGTTCGGTGAAGCGAGCACAGGGGCCGTTCACCTCACAGACGTGACCGGGGACGTCCTGCATGTCGCAGGTATCGGGTCCGCGATCGTAATGGATCTCGGAGCAGGGGCCGCAGGGGCCGGTGTCTCCCATCTCCCAGAAGTTATCCTTGCGTCCAAAGTACGCGATATGATCGGGGTCGATGTCCGTCTCGTGCTTCCAGTGTTCGGCTGCCTCGTCGTCGCGCCCCAGGTCGCCCTCGTCGTCCTCAAAGACGGTGGCCCAGAGCCGATCTCCCTCCAGACCGTAGACTTCGGTGAGTAGCCTCCACGCCCAGGCGATGGCCTCCTTCTTGTAGTAATCGCCGAAGGACCAGTTACCCAGCATCTCGAAGAAGGTGTGATGGGTGCCGTCCCGTCCCACATCCTCCAGGTCGTTGTGCTTTCCGGCGACGCGCATGATCTTCTGCGTGTCCGCGGCGCGGCTGTAGGGTCGCGTCCCTGTCCCCAGGAAGACGTCCTTGAACTGGTTCATCCCCGCGTTGGTGAAGAGCAGGGTGGGGTCCTTCTGAGGTACGAGGCTGGCGCTGGGCACGATGGTGTGCTCGCGCTCGGCAAAGTAATCCAGAAAGGTCTGGCGGATTTCGTCACTGGTTGGCTTCTTGGTCATCGCTGCTCCTTCATTGATAAGACAAGGTTAGAACGAACGTATTGTAATTGAAAGGGATGTTGTGTCAA
>JBNGDR010000078.1:0-8271 GCA_049975685.1 Anaerolineae bacterium | reverse complement strand
CCGTCTCTGCAGAGACGGCATACGGACGTTGTGATCTGGGTCTCATCATGGAGGCCTCCGATAGGTGGGGCCGGTTGGTCATCAAGCGAGCGTACGGGGATTGGACCCGCTTTCGGGAGTACGCTCAGGTGCTCATTGAACACTCCATTGAACTCATTCAACTTTTCCATTACGGTCTAGGGCAGCGGAAAAATGCGGCCGATATTCAGATGGCGGTGGATGCTCTGGAGACAGCGTTGACCCATCCCGACATCGATACCTTTGTGTTGGCCACTGGTGACAGTGATTTCAGTGCCGTTGCCCGGAAGCTGCGCGAACATGGAAAACGTGTCATCGGTATCGGCCTGCGGCAGGCTACGAGCGAGGTGCTCGTCAAGGCTTGCGACACTTTCATCCTCTACGATAACCTTATCGAGCCTGATACGCGAACCATTAACTATGAACTCAAGCGCAGCCGGCAGCTGCTCATGGACGCAATGCACAAGCTCGAAGAAGCTCACCCCAGAGGCGAGGTGCTGGCCACGCGTCTCAAACAGACGATGCTGCAGGAGGATCCTACCTTCAGTGAAGTCTCCCTTGGCTATCAGCAGTTCAAGGATTTCCTGGAAGCGCAGTACGATCTGGTGGATACCAGCTGGCGTGGCCCTCAGGAGACGGAACTGGTGGTCATCCGTAAGTCTACGGCCGATGAGAGCCTCCTGCAGGATGAGACGCTCTCCTACCGACAGGCCCTCAACTCGGCTGGTCTGCACCTCCTGGCCCCTTCCATCCGCACCGACGTTCTCAGGAATCTCTACGAGCTTCTCGCAGAACATCCAGACGAGTTTACCTTTGATCAGGCCGTATTGCAGTTGAAGGCTCGCTACGATGCCCGTAATGTCCTCCGCTCCCGTGAGGAGGTTCAGGAGGTTGCAAAGCTGCTGAAGTACGCCGATGTCCTGGAACCCCATCCCGAATCCTGGGAGTTGGATCGGTTGCAACTCAAACCGGGTCTGGATGTGCAATCTTTCCGGGATCGTTGTGAGAGCGTCTACGTGGCCATTTTCCGGCGGCAGAATCTACCCGTTGAACCGGAGAGATTGTCGCTTCTCCTTTTTGGGCTGACCAATCAGCGTCCCCGCGTTGAACGCCTTCTTCATCTGGCGGAGACGGCGTTACCCGGTCAGGTGAGGAGTCTACGTCAGACGTCCCAATGGGAGTGCCCAGCCTGGATGGAACAGAGCTCAGAGCTGGAGATCGTATTGGAGGACCTGAATGCTTGCAAACTGAAGGAGGCACCTTCCCTGGAGCGTGCCTCAGAATTGAATAATCAGGGCCTACATACACGCACCTTCGATTTCGAAGATGCGCAGAAATACTTCCTCCAGGCCGCCAAGATGATGTATCGGTTGCTCTGCGAGGGGAGGCCGGGGGCGAATCTCATGGATCTTGAGTGGTATCTCGCCAGTTATTCCGCTTCGGCAGCAGGAGCGCATTTCAGTCGCTACGACTATCCGGCAGCCGAGAAATACTACCAGGCCTTCTTTGCGCTGGTCCTGGAGACCGAGCCTGTCTGGGAGAAGGTTCGAAACCTCGTACAACCTATGCTATCCTACTATTTCACCATTGCGGCTAACGAGAATCACGAGATGCTTGATGTCTCGCCGGGTCGCACGCACCCTGCTCGTATTGCTATCGCGTTGCAACAACACTCCAATCGCAAGGTGCGTCAGCGTTGGGCAGATCTGGTGACAAACCTGGTTCGCGTAAACCCGCCCCTATTGCGCCTCGTCGATCAAATGTTGGAAACTCTGGAAAGCTCCGAGACAGATCCCGCGGCCCGAGAGACGCATCAGGTCCTGCAACGGTTAATGCACGCTGCTGATCGTGAGGAAGAATCCTGATTCTTAGCGAATCTTCGTTTGAACATTGTCCTCAAGGCGCCCGGTCAGATCTCAGTTTCCGCTGGCTGGGCGCCGCCGGGATTGAGATGTGTGCCGACGGAACCACGCTGCTCATTGATCCATATTTGACCCGGGTGCCCTTGTGGCGGTTCTTGATTGGCAGACTGCGTCCTGTGCCGGCGCGGGTGGAGGAACACATACGAACCTGTGATTTCGTTCTTGTGACCCATGCCCACTTCGATCACCTATTGGATGTCCCTGTCGTGGCGCGTCTCACCGGCTCTCGTGTGCTGGGCTCGTCCAATACCTGTGTAATCCTGGCGGCTTGCGGGGTTCGTCCAGATATGATAACGCAGATCGGGGTGGGGGACCGGCTGGATTTAGGGCCTTTTGAGGTCGAGGTCTTTGCAGCGGAGCATCAACGGGTTCCCGGATTCGGACCGGGTCCGGTTGCCCCAGGGATGGAGCCGCCGCTCCGCGCGTGGGAGTATCGGATGGACGACGACTTCTCCTTTCTCCTCACCGTGAACGGTCGTCGTGTGCTTGTCGACAGCGGTGGTATTTCCCCTGACATGGAGTCCGTAGATATAGCCTTCGTCCAACCCCATCTGGGACCTGATCACGTTGCATCGGTACTGAAGGGCGTGCGGCCCTCGGTAGTGATTATCAACCATTGGGATGATTTCTTTCGATCCCTTTCCTGCCCGCTGCGTCCTTTCTTTACCCACCCGGGATGGTCATCATTCCCGCTGCGTCGGTTGGATCTGAGTGCATTTCGCTGTTTTGTGAAGCAAGTCGCATCCGAGACCCGGGTGCTAATCCCGGAGATCTTCCACATTTATACTCTTGATGCTCTCTTGGGGGCTGAGCAGTAACTCAATGTCTCTCTCATCATCCAGGTTTTCAAGGATCCTCGTTGTCCTGAACCCGGTGGCAGGTAATTCCGAGGTTGTTGCCATTCGACACGTCCTGACGCAACACCTCGGTGGGATGGGCATCAACTATCTGTGCGTGAATTCGTGCACGCGCTTGACATTCTCTCTCTGCTGCTATACTCTGAAACCATAGGTGAAAACGTTTGGTAACATCGGTCTCCACCTGAATATCCACGGAGGAGGTGAGCCTTTAGCCCATAATTCTTAGCTATTGCCCAGTGGATGATTCCCTTTTATTCTCCCCATTCCGGATGAACCGGAAAGCAAGAGATCCTTTGATGCCCGCTCTCTTGCAAGACATATCATTTAATCAGTAAGGAGGAAAGATGAACACCCGCAAGCGTTTCACGTTGTTTGTTCTGCTTCTGGCTCTTTGCGCGTTGTCCTTTCGCTGTGGTAGCCCTGCCACCGAGCCCCCTGCCGAAACTGAACCCTACAGAGTAGCCTATGTCTACGTCGGTCCGGTAGGCGATCTGGGTTGGAGCTATGCTCACGATCAGGGGCGCCAGGCTCTTGAGGAGGCATTGGATTACGTCGAGACCTCCTACAGTGAGAGTGTTGCCGAGGGACCTGATGCCGCGCGAGTCATTCGGGACTACGCCGATCAGGGATACGATCTTATCTTCGCTACCTCCTTCGGCTACATGGATGCCGTGATAGAGGTTGCCGAGGATTATCCTGACATTCTGTTTGAGCACTGCACCGGCTATCAGACCGCTGACAATGTGGCTATCTACGACGGACGTGGTTACCAGGGATGGTATCTGGCGGGTATCACTGCCGGGCGTATGACCGAGTCTAACATTCTAGGATACGTCGCGCCCTATCCTATTCCTGAGGTGGTGCGTAACATGAACGCTTTCCTCCTGGGTGCACGTTCCGTCAATCCTGAAGCGGAGCTGCGTCCCGTTTGGATCAATGATTGGTTCAATCCACCGGCCGAGCGTGAAGCGGCGCAGGCTCTGCTGGACGCTGGTGCCGACGTTATTGCCCGGGAGAGTGATTCCCCCGAGCCAGATAAGCTGGCCGAGGAGAACGGCGTTTACGCCATTGGCTACAATGCCATCTCCCCCGATATGGCGCCGGATGCGGTTTTGACCGCGCCTATCTGGGATTGGGGCGTTTACTATATAGACACGGTCGAGGCGGCTTACAAGGGTGAGTGGGAGACACATGCCTACTGGGGGGGCTTGGCAGATGGTATTATGGATCTGGCACCCTTTGGCGATATGGTTCCCCAGGACGTTCGCGACGAGGTGAATGCTGCCAAGCAGAGTATCATCGACGGCGAACTACAGCCTTTCACCGGTCCTATCCGGGATAATCAAGGTGAACTGCGAGTAGAGGAAGGGGAGATAATGTCCGATGAGGCGCTGCTCTCCTTTGACTGGCTTGTCGAGGGCGTGGTAGGAGAGCTTCCGTAACATCGTGATTTTGTGCCTTGGCCTGGCGGCTCGCGCTCCCGTTTGCCCTGGAGTGCGGGCCGCTTTTTGTGGCTAGAGCCTGCCTGATTCGGCAAGAGGAAGACTAAAAGCGAAGGTGCTGCCTTTGCCTACATCACTCTCCACCCAGATACGTCCCCGGTGCGCCTCCACGATCTGGCGAGCGATGGTCAGGCCCAGACCCGAACCTTGGACTCGATCGGCAGTACTTGGAAGACGTGAGAACTTCTGGAAGAGGCGATCCTGATACTGCGGGGGAATACCTGGTCCGCTGTCGGTGACGGCAATGACGATCTCGCTCTCCTCCACACTGGCGCTAACCGATACTTGATCACCGACGTCCGCGTACTTCACGGCATTGGAGAGCAGATTGAGCAAGACTCGCTCGATACGTTTTTGATCTCCCACCAGTATGAGAATTTCGTCCGGGAGATCGATAACCAGTTTCATCTGACGTTCATCTGCACTTGGTCGGACGACGTCGATGGTGCGGGTGACGCTCTCCCGTAAAGAGAAGGGCTCTTTCTCCATGATCGCCCGTCCCGACTCAAGGCGTGCCAATTCCAGGAATTGGTCTACCAGACAACCTACCCGCTCTGCCTCCCGTTGGATGATGGTCACTGACTGCTTATGAAGTTCAGTGTCCAGTTCGGGACGGGTGAGTAGATCGGCGTAGGAGACGATAGCCGTCAAAGGTGTCCGGATCTCGTGGACAATCTCCGCGATCCAATCGCTCTGCTGGAAGAGGCGGGCGTTCTCAACCGCCACGGCCGCGATGCTTGCCAGGGTTTCCAGTGTTTCTACATCCTGCCGGGTGAATTGTCGTTGCTCCAGTTGTGTGAGACTTTCCAGGACGCCGATGACCTCTTTACCGAAGATCAACGGCACGGCGACGATGGATCGCGTGCGGTGAATCTCCTCGATGATATAGATGCGGGGATCGGTGCTGGCGTCCTCGATGAGAACAGTCTCTCGATTTTGCACAACCCAGCCGGCGAGGCTCTCTTCCATGGGAACTTCTGCGTTTTGCAGGACCGAGGCTTCGGGACCAGACGTAGCAGCGAAGCGGAGGCGACTATGGTCCTCAACAAGGAGGATGGAAGCGGCGTCTGCCTCTGTCATGGTACGGGCTTCTTGCACAATTTGGAGGAGGAGGGATCTCATCTCCAGGGTAGAGTTCAGGCGACGGCTGATAGCGAGGAGCCGTTCCAGCGTGGTAATACGTCTTTTGAGATCTGTATTCTCCCCTGGCATACATTTCATCATACGGCAGGAGGATTAGTTTGTCAAATGTACGCTTGAATATTCTCTACGACCATCCGTATCTGTTGGGCGTAGATGTTGGTGGTATGCGAGGTCACAATGGGGCGGCCCGAAGCCCAACTTTCGTGGGCCAGATCTGGGATAGGAGGTAGACTGGCGATCATCTCCTGATTGAGCGCTTCGTTGACCTGCTGGCGATTCAGCGCCGTTCCCGCCGGTGCCCGATAGATGATCAGGGGACTAACCTTGTATTTGCCGATGTTCAAGGTCTCCAACCCCGTCAGCATCTCCTTTGCAAGGGTCAGACCGATGGACGTGGGTTCTATGGAGAGGATGACGTGCTGCGCTCGACGCAGCACCATTCTTGAGGGTTTCTCTAGCGTGGGCGGGAGGTCAAATAACACATAATCGTAATCTGCCATCAGCAATCCGAGCAGAGATTGAGCGAATCCCTCGGTGAGCAACGGCGCGCTGCCTGAAGGCTCTTTGCTGGCGGGCAGAATACGCAGCCCTGTAGGATGGCCTAACATCTGGCTGTCTAGAAGGTTAGTGTTCAGGGTTCTGTTCTGAATCAGCTGCTGGATACCTTGAGCGCTTGAGTTTCCCATCTGTAAGGCTACGGTGCCGCCGCCGTTCGCGAACTCGATAAGTACCGTCTTCTTGTCCTGCTCTTGCTTACTCAATTCCAGAGCAGCATTAAGGGCCAACATGCTGTTACCGACCCCACCTTTTACGGGCAAAAACGCGACGATCTTACCCCGCTGTGGCTTATCCCCAGGATATCTACTGCGTTGAAGAAGTACCTCCACTCGTGAGACGAGCTCCGCTGGATGTATCGGCTTGGTCAGGTAGTCATCTCCCCCCGCCTGGAAGCCCGCGATCTTGTCCGTAATCGAGCCCTTTGCGGTAAAGAATAGAATGGGGGCATTTGCGGTTTCGGGGTTATCCCGTAGACGTTGGGCGATTTTGTAGCCGTCCATATCCGGCATCATCACGTCCAGAATGACGAGATCGGGAGGTTCCTGTGCAGCCTTCTCCAGGGCTTGTCCGCCTGTGGCGGCAGCCTGAATCTCGTATCCTTTCCGTTCCAGCACTAATCCCACCAGACGGAGAGCCTCTACATCATCATCTACAATAAGTATGCGTTTCGGCATGTCTTTCCTCGCTTTACACGTTCTCCTCTTGCGGCGATTCGCCCAGGCGTCTATGCTGATTATACTTTCAGCAAGTAGGGACTTCAAGTATCAAAACTGTTAAGATTCCGTGATAAAATCTTTGCGAGGAATCAGAAGATTCGGGTGAGAAGCCATGTCAGTAGAGCCAGGATCCCCAGAGCCAGCAGAGCGTAGCGCAACAGACGCCGCATGGTCTCTCCCTCCTTGCCTTGGAGTCCTACGGTGCTTACCCCAACCAGTACCTTGGAGGGAGAGAGCATGGAGCCCAAAGCACCCCCTGCGTTCTGAGCGGCAAGGATGAGGGGAACAGTGTAATCCAGGGTCTGGGCTGCATCCCGCTGGAGGGCTCCAAAGAGGACGTTGGAGTTCGTGTTGCTGCCGGTGACGAAGGCGCCGAGCGCTCCAATGAAAGGCGAGACCACAGGAAAGAGCGGGCCTGCGATGCTGGCCATTGTGTGAGAGGGCAGGGAAAGCATGCCTGCGTAGTCCATGGTGGTCGCCAGCGCGGCCATGGAGAGGATGCCCAACGTTGACGCTAGGCCGCTTTTGGCAACCTTATGCAGGATTTCCCGGCTATCTGCCCTATCAATGGCCCCCCATCTGCGAGTCAGCCCCCAGGTGATCAGGGAAGCGTAGACGAGCAGGGCCCCAGTATGACCGAAGAGTGAGATGGTACGTGTTGTGGTGGCTGCTACCTGGCGCCCCCGCGCCGTTTCCACGGCGGGCAGTCTGGCGCGGATGGGTATGATATCCAGGAGATCCCCTAAGGGGCCAATGAATTTCACAGCGAAGATGATCACAAGGAGTAGTATGTAGGGAATTAAGGCCTTGCGGAGCAACGCGGGCGAGGTTTCAAGGCGTTGATCCTTCCGGCTCAAGAGAGCCCAGCCGCTGCCCACAAATAAGCCGGCCATGGCTCCCAACATGGCGGCGATGTTCCATATCCCAGCAACGGCTGCCACGTACTGGACGCTGGCCATCGCTCCCCCCATGACCAACAGGAGTGTCCAGCCCTGTTGAAGTGCTTTCCGCCCGCCAGCAGTCCAGAGTGCTGAGATGCCCAGCACAAAACATAGGAGTCCCAGGTAAATAGCGCTCCACGGCGCCAGCCGGGCTTCATCCAGTCCGGTGGCGGTCACCAGCGCGATGAAGGATGAACCCAGGGAACCGAAGGAGACGGCCCAGGTGTGCCCGAGCGCTGGAATAACGACTGCCTTGAGGGGTGAAAATCCTAATCCCACCATGAGGGGCGCGACGATAGCCACAGGTACACCGAAACCGCCCACGCTCTGGAAGAAGGAGGCCAATCCCCACGCCAATAACAATACCTGTGAGGCTTGATTGGGGGCCAGACGACGCATGAGCGTACCGATGGCCTCCAGGGTGCCGGCGGCTTCCGTAACGCGATAGAAGAGGAGCGCACCCCAGATGATGTAGAGTACGTAGAGGGCCAGGAAGAGCCCACGTACCTGTGCCCAGAATAGTACCCCCCATCCGGCGCCAAAACGGAGGGCGGCGATGAGGAGCGCAGATACCCAGCCTGCGATCCCTGCCCGCGAGGCCTTCCAACGGA
>JBNGDR010000077.1:0-8277 GCA_049975685.1 Anaerolineae bacterium | reverse complement strand
ACCCACATTCCAGACAATGACCACCCTAACCATACCTGTCTGGCTGCTCAACTGCACCACCTCTGACAGCCATTGCGCCTGTTGAGCAACGGTGGTATTGCCACCCCAGGAGAAGGTACCCGGAATCCAACCGTAGCCCTCAGGTGTAACGTAACCCAGCTCGGTGTAGAAGAGCTGACGGCTGCCGCCGAAGATGTTATAGTAGATCTGGGTTTGCGGCAAGAAGTACCAGGAGTGGTGACCACCACCATTGTCCGCCGGGTGCCCGCTGGTTGCCGAGGGGGCAGTCGCGCCAGCATTGTGGTGAGCGCCAATGTAGTCCATGCAGTTGGCGGCACCAGCGTTGTAAAGCCCCTGCAACCAGGGAATATCGTCACACCCGTGAGGATGGCAACCGCCAAAATAACCCGTCGGTGCCGGTGCAGCCGAGATCACTGCCGCGTTGGGATTAGCGGCCTTGATAGCACTATAGGAAGCACAGAGCAGTTGTGTGTAGGAATTGGGGTTGATGTGCCCTTCTTGCCACTCACGCGGAAGGTTGGGCTCGTTCCAGACCTCAATAGCGTCAGCACCGGCGGCAGCTATGCCCGCCATCCAATTGGCGACAGTCTCGTTGAATCCGCCTTGAGTAACCATCCCCGAACCACCAAGTGCACTGACCTGAATCTTGAAGCCGTTAGCGTGGGCAGCGGCAATGATACCGCTCGCATCATTGGGATAGCGAACCTGCACCTTGGCCCAGTTCATCCCCGCGTAGTGCATCAAATCCCCATTCTCAAAACCGCCGGGGATGTGCCCACCCAACTCAAAGGCACCGCCCACCACGGGCGCCGGAGCAGGAGGTGCAGCAGGGCTCTCTGGTTCGGGCGCTTCCGCCACAGCCTCTTCACCGGCCTGAATTTGCACGTAGATTCGACCGCCTGAAATGGAGGATCCACCACCCGTCGAGAGACCCCAATCTCCTCTGAATCTCCCATCTTGATCGGGCGCCGTCAGCTCAACACTGATCTCGACCTCTGCGCCAGGCTCCACAGCCCCTACCGGGACCTGTGAAGCATCGGTCATCTGCTCTCCACTGACGAAAGCAAGAGCGGTGTCCTCGGGCCACGCTTCGGAACCAGCATTCCTTAGCCGCCAGGTCTTGGTGAACTTTTCACCCTTCTCAAAGCGGGTATTATCAGGAACCGTGACGTCAGCGACAAAGGCAGCCCTGAGACCCGCCGGTGACGTCTCCGTCGTCTCGGTATCCGAATCCTCAGGTTCCTCATCAGGCGTCTCGCCTTCAACGATCTCGCCCTCACCCTCTTCTCTAGAAGCGGCACCAAGCACGTTTTCGCCTTCTCCATCCTCCGCTACCGGCGCTGCAACTTCAACCTCTAAACTACCACGGTCAATGCCGGAGACGGTAGCTGCGATGGTATAGGTACCCGTCATGTCGGGGGCCACCCAATTGTACTGAGCCTGGCGCAACGCCAACGTTGCGTCCGAAACCGAGCCATCGGGTGCCTTGGTCACCCATACAACATCTGGCGCCGAGTAGGCGATGGCGGCTACCTGGGCCTCATAGTTAGAGATAGCCTCCGCCATTCCCTCGAGGTTAGTATTGTTCAACAGATCGCAGAGCGCAACACCACCAAGGTGGTAACGCGAGACCAAATCCAACCGAGATCGCAACCATTGGGGTGTCCCCAGCCAATACTCACCCTCCTCGGTCTTGAGAAGCGTGGCACCGGTCAAGGCATCGGTCTCCATGGAAGCGCCACCAGCGAGTTCAAAGATTAACTCGGTTCCGGGCTGCACCGCCTTGGGTAGTTCCTCGGCGGCACTGATCTCACCCAGCGAGTCCAACACCTCATCCATGGTAAGGGTAACCTCACCATCGGTGCACATGGTGGAGAAAATGGGGTAAAGCTTATACCGGTTGACCCGAGAGGTCGCCCAGGTCAACATCTGCTCCACGAGCCCTCCGGGCGCGTAGGCGCGGGGTTCAAGAGGCATTACCATACGAACCTGATCGGCAGCTGCTCCGATGCGGACCCAATCAAAACCCGCGGTGTCCCAGGTACCGCCCTCGTTACGAGTCGGCGCTTCCACGGTCACCGCCAGCCAATCCCCCTGCTCGTGCAGTGCGGCCGCCAGATCCTCAACGAAACCAGCGTAAGGTTCGCGATCCTCAACCGTGAGGCCCCGATAGTCCAGCACGAGGCCCGCGTACTGCCCCTGCTCCACCAGAGCCGCCAGTCTCTCCAGGTGGGTGGCGCGATCTGCCTCCATGTTCAACATATCAGCAACCAGGACACGATTTGGCATCCGCTCCGGCGCCCAGTTACGAACAGTAGGGGCCAGGGCAGGGTTATCGCTCACATTACCCGGAGGTAACAACGCCGGATCACCGGTCATCTCACCCAGGGTCCCGATCTTCATACCGACAAGATCAACCCCTTCGAGAACACCATGGACCTCACCCGTGGGGAGATCCTGGGACTCGGCCACGACGGTGATCTGAACCTGTTCGCTCTGCATCACCATCACGGACTTGGGTAACTGCTCAAAGGTAGAAATGAGCAGTTCCTGGTCACGATCCAGTTGTGCCGGCAACCACTGCCAGGACTCACCATCCCACGTGTAGAGATCTAGAGTCTCCCAGGGCTCCGCTTCATTAGGTATGACCACCTCCAGCACCACAGGGCCTTCGTCCTCATCCCGCGTCTCAATGGTATAGTAAGGGCTCTTTGGCGAGAGATAATCGGGGATGGCATCACGTGCTGCTGCGAGGTTCTTATCTTCCTCTGTACTACTCAAGAAATCGGCCCGAGGCACCGAGGAGAGCTGCACACGCAACTTCTCTACCGCTTCGGGATCGATCTTCACCGTCAACCCATCGGGGTGATTCGTCGTGGGGGTCTCACTGTCCAACGCTGTGTATCCATTGTTTCCCAGGAACCGTTCGGCAAGGGAAACAGGGGGCAGAAGCAGGAAAAGGATGAGCAGAATGCCCACGAAGACGGCGGCCAACCAGGCACGTCCTGAGAAAAACTCACCTACCCGGTCGACGAAACCATCCACCTTACCTTTTCCTCCCACGCTCTCCAGACTGACAGCCGATGCCGCCGATCCTGTTTTCGACGTCGACGCATCGGTTGGCGTCCCAAGTTCCAATTCCGGCGGTTTCTGATCCTGACCCTGTGACATCTTCTGGGCACCCTCCATCTCTCCAGTTTTCATCCCAGGAGTATTATCCATCTCGGCAGCCTCTTCAGGTTGCTTCTCATCAGCCATGCGTTACCTCCTAAGGCAAATATTCCCCAGAAAGGGACAAAACAGGGCTATTCTATCATAGGGCTAAAGATCCACAAGAAAGCAGATCACAGAAGTTCTTCCGGTGTTCGTTTTGATCTGGTTAGGACATCTAGCGAAACAACAACGTCATTCTACCACGAAGCACAGGGCTGTCCAATTCAATAGAACGAGGGCAAACGAAGCGGTTCCAGGTGACTCAGACGCGATAGGTGGCCTCTCGTCGTGTTTGCCACGCGCATCAACCCCGGCTTCGTGTGCCTTGATCGCGTCTAAGCACGTTCTGGGGTAGCGAGGCGGTTTCGGCAGCCGATTTGCTTCGAAATCCCAACGATGGTAACGTAATCTTTCTCAGCCTCAGAAGTATGATATACTCAGTATGTGATCCTCGCAGCAGATATAACGGAATTGCCTCTCGGATCTCATACTTTTATCAGTCACATTTGTCGGCCACACACTTTGGCGCGTCGATAGAGTCGAGACTGCGAGCCATAAGATCTTCTGGCGGGATCACGCCTATCACTTTGAAAGCATCCTATCAACCATTGAAGGCGCGCAGAGATTGGAGAGCAGGATTTCAAATCGATTGGCACTCTCACAGCCACTTACATCTCGGGACAGCGCAAGAGGCTCGAATTCCATAAGGAGGAGACAAGTATGAATCGGGGAGATTTCAACATCACTGTCATCGGCGCCGGGCACGGCGGCAAAGCGATGGCCGCTGAAATGGCTGCGCGTGGCTTCCAAGTAACTCTCTACAATCGCACCTTTGCCAACGTGGAAGTCATCAAGCTGCGCGGTGGCATCGAACTTATCACCGAAGACGGACGCGAGCTCTTTGGTCCCCTATGTAAGGTCACCTCTGATATGGAAGAGGCATTGGCTGACGCCAACCTTATCATGGTTGTCATCCCGGCCTCGGGACATCGCTCGGTCGCTCTTGCGGCAGCCCCCCATCTCAAAGATCATCAGATCCTGGTCCTCAACCCCGGTCGCACAGGCGGGGCGCTTGAGTTTGTCCACGGTCTGCGGGAAAAGAGATGCCAGGCCAAGCCCACCATTTGTGAAGCAGAGACCTTTATGTTTGCTTCCCGCAGCCTGGGACCCGCCGAAGCACGCATCTTCCGGACCAAGTATTCGGTGCCTGTCGCAGCCATGCCCCAGACGAAAACCGAGCATGCACTGAAGGTCATCCGTCAGGTCTACCCCCAGTTCATCCCGGCCAAGAGCATCCTCCACACCAGCATGAACAATATGGGCGCCATCTTTCACCCGGCGCTTACTCTCCTCAACGCCGGTTGGATTGAATCGACCTTGGGCGATTTTGAGTTCTATATGGAGGGGGTGACGCCTGCCACCGCACGGGTTCTTGATGCTTTGGATCGAGAGCGTGTAGGTGTCGCGACAGCCATCGGTATCCGGGCGCAGACTGCGCTGGAGTGGCTCTACCGGGCCTACGCGGCAGAAGGCGATGATCTCTTCGAGGCCATGCGCGCCAATCCTGGCTACAAGGGCATCACAGCCCCTAATCGTCTGCGCCATCGCTATATCTTCGAGGAGATACCCTGCAGCCTCGTACCTATTGTCGATCTGGGCCGGCAGTACGGCGCCGATACGCCCACGATGCAAGCTTTAATCCATCTGGCAAACGTCGTCCACAACACCAACTACTGGGAGAAAGGGCGTACATTAGAGCGCCTGGGTGTCAAAGATATGTCAATAGAAGAGCTGCATCACTACGTTGAGACAGGAAACAAATGATGCGAATACTTGCCGGTGCCCTAGGTGACTGCGTACACGTTGCCGGCGTCAACCACTTCTTGAGTCTGGCCGAGCGTATGGGCCACGAGACCCTCTTCACAGGCCCCGCCACCGACGCAGAGAGTTGGGCTGACCTGGCACAAGACTTTCAACCCGATATCATCGGCGTCAGTTATCGTCTTACGCCGGAGAACGCCCGTCACGCCCTGCAAGAGTTCTGGGGGGTGATGAAGGCCGCAGGTTTGACCGATCGCCGTTTTGCCTTCGGGGGTACACCGCCTGTAGCCGAGGTGGCGCGGGATATGGGGGTCTTCGAGATCGTCTTTGACGGCACAGAGCCAGCCTCTGCCGTCATCGCCTACCTCAAAGGTGAAGGGGCCGCTGGCGACGGTGAGATAGTACCTCCCCAAACCACCATCGAGCGCATCCGCTGGAAGGCCCCCTACCCACTCCTTCGCCACCACTTCGGCATCCCGGCGGAGAGCATCACACCCACCATTGAGGGCATAGCGCACATTGCCGAAGCAGCTGTGCTCGACGTTGTCTCGCTGGGCGCTGACCAAGATGCACAGGAGCATTTCTTCCGCCCTGACCTCCAGAACCCGAGGAGGAAAGGATCTGGCGGCGTTCCCTTCCGCAGTGAAGACGACCTGCGCAGCCTCTACGAAGCCAGTCGTCGGGGTAATTATCCCCTCATGCGCTCCTATTCCGGCACCGCTGATCTCTTGCGCTACGCTGAGATGCTGAGGCGTACCATTAAGAACGCGTGGTGCGCGACCTCCCTCTTCTGGTTCAACGCCATGGACGGGCGCGGGCCACTAAGCCTGGAACGATCCATTCGCGATCATATAGACCTTATGGCCTGGCACGGTGAGCGAGACATCCCTGTAGAGGGCAACGAGCCTTACCATTGGGGCATGCGCGATGCACCTGACGTCATCTCCGTTGTCGCCTCTTACCTCTACGCCTATAATGCAAATCGAGCGGGAGTCCGAGATTATATCACTACCTACATGTTCGAAAGCCCACCCACCCTATCCAACAAGATGGACCTGGCGAAGGCCCTGGCCCAGATCCAGATGGCAGAGGCCTTCGTCGACCAGGACTTCCGTATATGGCGCCAGACACGGACGGGGCTCCTTAGCTATCCAGTGGACATGGCCCGCGCCCGCGCGCATCTCGCCGAGTCGGTCTACTTGCAGATGGCATTACGCCCTTCCATAGTCCACGTTGTCGGCTACACTGAAGCAGACCACGCCGCCACCGCCACCGAAGTCAGCGAGTCAGCGAAAATGACGCAGCAGGTGATCGAGACCGCACTGGAAGGCCAGCCCAACATGACCTATGATCCCGAGGTACAAGCCCGCGTCGAGATTCTGGCAAGCGAAGCCGGAGTCCTCATCGATGCCATTCGAAGCCTGGGAGCAGGCAGGGTAGAAGACCCCTTGAGTGACCCGGCTACCCTGGCACATGCCGTGGAAGTAGGGCTGCTTGATACGCCTCAGCTCAAGCGTAACCGCTTCGCACGAGGTGCGATCCGCACCCGAGCCATCGAAGGCGCCATTGTGGCCGTCGATGAGGAAGGACGCCCCATCTCGGAGCGCGAACGCATTCGAGATTTAGGTCTGAATACGGCATAAACAGTGTAAAGAGGAGAGTCTAAAGAGACATGGCGTGTTGATCAAATGTAATTTTGACTTTTGCGTCAAAACGTAGCATAATAAAAACGAAAACCCACCGTCGCGCCTCTGTTGGACGCGTACGAAGGAGGCAATCGTGACCGAAGTCACTCTTGAGGTTTACGAGAACGAGATTGATTACATGATCGAGGAGGCCCGTTATCTGGAGGCCTTCGCGCACCTGCGCCACATCCTGGAGAAGTACCCCCGTTACGTCGAAGCCTATTACATGTTGGGCAAGATGATGCTCGAAACCGATCTTCCCCAGCTGGCTATCGACATGTTCCGCCGAGTTCTCAATGCGGACCCCGAACATCTACTGGCCCGTATCGGCCTGGGGTTGGCGCATGAACGCCTGGACAACACGGATGCAGCCATCTGGAACCTGGAGCGTGCCTTTGAGCTGGATCCCGGCAATGAGGATCTCGCACAGGAACTGGCAAGGCTCTATGGGAGACGTAGCGGCGTTGTACCCGACCATATATCTCTAAGCCGTGGGGGATTGGCACGTCTCTACCTGCGAGGAAACCTATACGGTCGTGCTGCAAACGAGCTCCGGGAAATGGTGGAGGAAGACGATGAACGTGTAGACCTGCTTACAGCCCTCGCCGAGGCTCTGCTGCGCGATGATCAAATCGTTCAGGCCGCGGACACCTGCCAGCGCATTCTTGACTACTTCCCTTATTGTCTCAAGGCTAACCTTCTCCTGGGTACTCTCTGGTTGCGAAGTGGGCAAGAGGAAGGCGAACATTACCTCAGACGCGCTCAGGAGATTGATCCCCGGAACGAACTCGCCCAGAAGATCTTTGGCTCTTCCTCGCCCGTTGAGGTAAAAGAGGTAACCATTGAGCGCCTCGTCTATGAACCGGATGCCCTACCCGTCGACAGCGATGCCGAGTGGTTCAAACACCTCGAAGCAGCCTCTGTCTCCGCGGGCATCTCGGAAGCCATGCCAGAAATGAGCGACGAAGAGATGCGCCTCGTCGACATCACCGCAGGCCTCGAGTCTCAGATCCAGATCCCGGATTGGCTACGCGAGCTGGGCCCCCTGGCTGAGGAAGGCGAGGTACCGGAGTGGCTGGAAGAGGAGGAGGTCGAAGCAGAAGAACTCTCCTCCTGGCTCGACACGGTCGCTGAAGCGGAAGAAGAAGGACGAGAGATCGAGGAAATCCCAGATTGGGTTGAAGATCTTGAACCTCCTGAGGGTGCGCCTGGGGTCGTAGCGGAGGAGGAAGAAGAGGGAATCCCAGATTGGATGCAGCAATTCCAGCCCTCTGAAGAGGAGGAAGCGGAATTCGAGCAAACTCCGGAAGAGGAGGAGATGCCTGACTGGATGCGGGGTCTGGGGCCCGCCGTAGAAGCCGCTCCACCGCCAGTGGACGAAGAGACCCTCGAAGAGGAGGAGATGCCCGACTGGATGCGGGAGCTGCAACCGACCGACGAAGCGGCCCCGCCCGTCGAGGAAGAGGCGCCTGAAGAGGAAGAGGTGCCCGACTGGATGCGAGAGCTGCAACCAGCCGCCGAAGCGGCCCCGCCCGTC
>JBNGDR010000076.1:0-8284 GCA_049975685.1 Anaerolineae bacterium | reverse complement strand
GTGAGCCTCCACGTAGCTCAACGCGATACGGGCCGATTCCTGCATCACCTCACCCAACTTGCCGGTTAGAATGAGCGTGCCATCCTTGCCCGGCATCTGTGCGGCCTCGACAAAGAGGACCTCACCACCGGTGGGTGTCCAGGCAATCCCCGTTGCCACGCCCGGACGTTCCGTCCGTAACGCGGCCTCAAAACGATAGCGAGGCTTTCCCAGGTACTCGCGCACCTCATCCTCATCGATCTCTACGGTCTCCTCAATGGTACCTTCAGCAACCTGGGTAGCGACCTTACGGCAGACCTTGCCGATCTGGCGCTCCAATTGCCGCACACCTGCCTCGCGGGTGTAGTCACGGATGATCTTTCGCAAGCCTTGCTCGCTGAATTCGATCTCCTCAGGCTTCAAACCGTTGAGGCGGAGTTGCCGATCCACCAGATATTGCTCTGCAATGTGCATCTTATCATACTCGGTATATCCATCGATCCGGATGACCTCCATCCGATCCAATAGTGGTGCCGGAATAGTGGAAGTAGTGTTGGCGGTGCAGATAAACAGCACCTGACTCAGATCGAAGTCTACGTCCAGATAGTGATCGCGGAAAGCGTGGTTCTGCTGCGGGTCAAGCACCTCTAGCAATGCCGAGGAGGGATCACCCCGCCAATCGGAGCCGATCTTATCCACCTCATCCAGCATGAAGACAGGATTCTTAACACTAGCGCGCTTAACGGCCTGGATAATTCGACCCGGCATGGCGCCGATGTAGGTGCGACGGTGACCACGAATCTCGGCTTCGTCACGCATGCCTCCCAGGCTCATCCGGGTGAACTCCCTACCCAGCGCCCGAGCCACCGATTGACCCAGCGAGGTCTTCCCCACACCGGGCGGCCCCACCAGGACCAGAATGGCGCCCGTGCCCATGTAGGAACGCCCCTGGATGTCAGTAGACGGCTCTCGCTCGCCGCTCTCCAGGCGTTCCATGCGCAGCTTACGGACGGCGAGGAACTCCAGGATCCGCTCCTTTACATCCTCCAGGTCATAATGATCCTCGTCCAGTACGGTGCGTGCATGTGCGATCTGGAGATCATCCTCGGTCGCATCTTGCCAGGGCAGCGCAGTAAGCCAATCGAGGTAAGTCTTGATAACCCAGTATTCAGCAGCCTGCGGCGGCATTCGCTCCAGGCGGGCCAGCTCACGCATAGCCTCTTCCTTGGCCTCCTCGGTCATGCCTGCTTCCTCAATCTTCTCACGATACTCTTCAACTTCGCGCTTGCCCTCGTCACCCTCACCCAGCTCGTCGCGGATCGCCTCCATCTGCTGGCGGAGGAAGTACTCACGCTGAGACTTCTCGATCTCTTCCTTGGCCTTCTCCTGGATCTGCTGACCGATCTGTCGAACCTCCAGCTCGTGCACCAGCACCTGGCTCAGGAACTGCATCTTATCGGCCAATCGATCCATCTCCAGCAGCTTCTGAGCATTATCCATGTCGATGCGCAGGTTGGATGCCAGGAGATAGACGAGCAAACGCTGATCGTCTAATTGCTGGATAAAGTTCACCGCTTCATCGGGAAATTGCGGAATAAGCTCCGCCAGTTCCATGGCAACCTCGGTCAGATTGCGATGCAGTGCCTCCTCAAAAACGGACCCTTCTACTGTGTCAGGCACCAGTTGAATACGGGCCTTCAGGTATGGTTCCTCCTGCGTCCATTCCCGGATATGCATACGCTCCAGGCCCTGGATGAAGACCGTCAGCCCTCCATCCTGTCCCCGCATAACCCGGTGAACGACCGCAACGGTTCCTGTTTCGAAAGTTTCACCAGGACCCGGTACCTCAACAGATGGATCTTTCATTGCCACCAGACCCACCAGCCGGTTTCCCTTCTCCACCTCCTCAATGAGGCGAATCGAGCGGGGAATCCCAACGGATAGCGGCATCACAATAAACGGAAAAGCGACGGTGTTACGCAGCGGAAGAATCGGAAGTTCCTCCGGCACCGCACGCAGTAACTCGTCCAAATTCTGATCTTGCATATTGAACCAGGGTAACATTACTCTATTATCCTCCCTAACCCGGATAGACCGGTGCTTAAAAACTACTTCACAGCCCCTGTTCCTGCTCGTTGTGCAAGAACCCATGGGGATTAATTCTCATTGTGCCCTCCCAATTCATGACCATACGTATCTACGCTGCCACATCTCATTCAGATGCAGAGGGCTCCGAACATCGAGAGGATTATAACAGCTGCACATTAGAACTACATAAGAGATTTCCGCCAGTTCCCACCCGCATACATCAGTGGCCGCGCAATAATCGCCCAGCAATGTTGCCCATACACCGCACCTACGAGGAGCCGCCATGAGGCAAGCACTGACTCTGCTCACCCCCCATTATACCGCAAAAGCAAAAATGTGATGGAAACGATGTTTTGAAACTTGCCAGAGCAGAAGCGACCGATCGGGGGTATAATACCGTCTAGGAAGATGTGAACAAACGCAACGAAGGAGACTTATCATGATCGACACTCATGTCCATCTGCAAGATTCTCGCTATGAAGAGGATCTAGATCTCGTCCTACGACGTGCTGCCGATGCTGGTGTGATCAGTTGTATCGTACCAGGAATAGATCTAGAGACCAGCCGTGAAGCGGTGGCGCTGGCCGAAAAGTATGCCACCGCTCCTTGTGCCATCTACGCCGCCGTTGGATACCACCCCACGAATGGGGATGAGCTCACACCGCGAACGTTGGAAAGCCTGCGCGAGCTGGCGCAACGCCCCCGTGTCGTTGCCATTGGCGAGATCGGCCTGGACTATTATTGGCCCTCCAGAGCTAACCGTACCTGGCACTGCGCCGAGCCCCCTGTACAGCGGGAAGCACTCCAACACCAGCTCGCGCTTGCAGCCGAACTCGGCCTCCCTGTGATTATCCACGACCGTGATGCTCACGATGATACCCTGGCCATCCTCCAGAGCTGGGTCGGTGGCGGTGAAGAGCGTCATGGTGTACTGCATGCTTACGCTGCCGGCCCCGACCGCCTCGAAGAGGCCCTGGCATTGGGATTCTTCGTGAGTATCGGCGGACCCGTCACCCGACCAAAAAACTCTGATCTCCACACCGTCGCCCGGACTGTGCCCCTGGATCGGCTGCTCCTTGAGACAGATGGCCCTTACCTTACCCCCATACCCCATCGGGGGCAACGCAATGAGCCTTCGTACCTCACGTATATCAAAGCGCAGATCGCTCGATTGCGAGATGGCAACACTGAGGTGATTGCGAGAGCGACCACGACCAATGCTCAGCGCCTCTTCGGCCTGGCATAGAGAGATCACAGACCTACCACGCTTGTGGTATAATGTCCCCGACGCGAGACGCGTCTTTAGAACATGACTGAAAATGAATTAACCTACCGTACCCTGATCGAATCCGAACTGCAACAGGTGGACGAGATACTGCTCGCAGCACCACACAACGTCCCAGGTGAAGTGGCGGTTGCCATTGCAGAGCTCGTTAACGGCGGCGGGAAACGTCTCCGGCCGGCCGTTGCATTGCTGTCTGCTCACATCTACGGCGCTGATCTGAAACGGGCGCTACCTCTGGCCGCCGCCATGGAGCTTTTACATACCGCCACACTTATCCACGACGACATTGTGGATGATGCCCTGTTGCGACGAGGTGTCCGCACGCCTGGCGCCCGTTGGAACTCCAAGGCTGCCATCCTGATAGGCGATCTCGTCTTTGCCTGGGCCGCCAACCTCGCTGTTCAGGCCGACAGTCTGCCGGCCATGCGCCGCTTTGCCGAGACGTTGGAGGTTATCTGCCAGGGGGAACTGCGACAAATGTTTCAAGGTGGATACTCTCTTCTTCAAGGATATTATGAACGTATCTCTGCCAAGACTGCCTCTCTCTTCACGCTGGCAGCCGAGACGGGGCCTCTGCTGAAGACATCACCGCCCGATGATAGAGCACGTCTTCGGCGTTTTGGCGAGGAGCTGGGCCTGGCTTTTCAGATCACCGATGACGTTCTCGATTTCGTGAGCGATAAAGAGACTCTGGGGAAACCCATTGGAGAGGATCTGCATCACGGATTGCTCACCTTGCCGATGCTCTACTATCTGGAGAGTCATCCCGAGGTGGCGCAGACCGAAACGCTGCTAAGGATCTCCTCCGATGAAGAGGCACTACAGACCTTTATGACCGATCTGCGCGATTCCGATGCTATCGACCGGGCCTTGGAGACTGCGGAGAAGCACGCACGGGCAGCAAGCGCTCTCCTCGACATTTATCCCAGCTCACCCTACCGCGATGCACTCGTAGAGCTCACCGCCTTTGCCGTGCAGCGCCGGTATTGAGAGGACGGCGTCTTGAGCTCCGATAGCTGGCGAGATCACGCGCGCCCTACCCTCTCCGTCGTTATTGTCAGCTGGAACGTGCGGGACCTTCTGCGACAGGCCCTGCAGTCCATCTATAATGCCTGGGGCGATCATACCGGGCTTGAGGTCATTGTCGTCGACAATGCTTCGCACGACCATACCCCGACGATGATCCGTAAGGAATTCCCAGAGGTACGGCTCATCGCCAGCACCGAAAATCGAGGGTATGGCGGTGGAGCAAATCTTGGTATCGCGCAAGCCCAGGGCGAATTCATCCTCATTCTCAACCCCGACGTTGAGGTGACAGATACTGCGCTCCACCGTCTGGTACAGTATGCCCGCCAGCATCCAAAGGCCGGCCTGGTCGCGCCGCAGCTGCTAACGCCGGAGGGCACCGTCCAATCCTCCCGGCGCCGCTTTCCCACCCTACCCATCCTCTTTCTGGAAAGCACCTGGTTGCAAGACTTCCTCCCCTGCCGGATTGCGCGCTATTACTATGCGAAGGATGTCTCGGAAAACGTGGTGCAGGATGTCGATTGGGTTCAGGGTGCAGCCCTTCTTGTCCGTCGCGAGGTCGCCGAGGAGACAGGAGGCTTCGATGAGGATTTCTTCATGTACTCTGAGGAACTCGATTGGTGTAGGCGGATCAAAAAGGCAGGATGGCGTATTGTCTACCTGCCCAAGGCCCGTATCGTCCATCACGAGGGCAAAAGCAGCGAACAGGTAGTCCCGGCGCGCCACATCTACTTCCAATCGAGCAAGGTTCACTACACACGTAAATACCACGGTGTCTTCATCGCCGAGATTCTTCGCTACTGGCTTCTGGGACAATACATCTGGCAACTGAGTGTTGAGGGCGTTAAGTGGTTGCTGGGACATCGCAGACCGCTACGAGTCACACGTATTGCTGCTTACCGTCAGGTACTCCGCAGTGGCCTCCGTCACCGTGGGTTAACGCGTGACTCCCAGGAAAGGACCTAAACGATGCAATATTACCTCGGCGAAACTCTGGCCCTCACCACTGCCCTCCTCTGGGCCTTCACCTCCGTCTTTTTCACTCTGGCGGGGCGCAAGGTGGGCTCACATGTGGTCAACCGCACCCGGCTGTTGTTGGCCGTCCCCTTTCTCTCTGTTGCCCATCTCCTCACGCAGGGAAACCTGGTACCCCTGGAAGCAGAACCGAGACGTTGGCTCTGGTTGGGTATCTCTGCAATTGTCGGCCTCGTCGTTGGAGATGGCTTACTCTTCTACGCCTTCACCGCCATTGGCGCCCGCCTATCCATGCTCCTTATGGCCCTCAATCCGATCATAGGTGCTATCTTCGCGTGGCTCTTCCTTGGCGAGACCCTGCAACCGATGGAGATCATAGCCATCACCCTGAGTATCAGCGGAGTTGCCTGGGTGGTGATGGAACGCAACCGTCCGCAGTTAGACCGTACCGCTGCCCATCCAGATAGCGATGATGGTCGCTATCTGATCGGCGTGCTGGCAGGCCTCGGCGGGGCGACGGGCCAGGCTACCGGCCTGGTGCTCTCTAAACAGGGAATGATAGGCGATTTCCCGGCACTTTCCGCCAGTTTCATGCGAGTCGCCGTAGCCGCTGCCGTCATTTGGATAGCTGCGCTCATCGGACGAGAGGCAAGGGTTTCCCTTGCATCCCTCACGAAGCCCCAGACAGGTTGGTTAACCCTCGGCGGGACCCTCGTTGGCCCGGTGCTGGGCATGACCCTCTCACTGGCTTCGGTCCAGATGGCGGAGGTGGGTATAGCCTCCACGCTGATGGCCATGAGTCCCGTCCTGCTCTTGCCCCTATCCCACTGGATCTTTCACGAACGCATCACCCTGCGCGCGGTGATGGGAACCATCGTAGCCATGGCTGGCGTAACCCTGATCTTCCTGTCGTGAGCTTTCACAAAGGATAGATGGATGTATGATCTCAAGACATGACCGTGAGATTAGAAAAGGTAGGTGAATGAAGCCGTGATTACACTACAATACGCCGCCAACAAAGAGGAGATACGCCAATCGCTGGAGACCTTCAACCGTCAATCACGCCACTTCCCCGAGTTCATTCGCTACCTCCTCCGACATGTCATCTACTGGGTTCACGATCCCGAAAAGGGAAGCTTCGCCCCCAATCTTTTCGTCGCCTTCCATGAGATGACCGTCGAAAAATACCAGGAGGCGCGCGAGGGCGCCTACGAAGGCGTGAGCTTCGACGCTTCGGAGGCACGCAGGGTCACCGAACGAGTCATTGCTGGAGAGTTCGTGAATAATTCGGAGCTGACTATCGCCCTGGAGGCCTGGGGCATATCACTCCTCCGGGATGTCGACGTCTTCACAGGCATCGAACGCTCCAAGTGGAAGTTCCTGCAGATCCAGTGACCAGGCCAAGAACAGAGAGGTAAGAATTTGCAACTCCAAGCATCCGCAAAATACCACAGGGCGTTCATCGGTCCTTTGCCAATCGCTGCCATCGTGCTGCTGTTCATCGTTACCACTTGCCGCCCGGCAACCCCTACACTTCCACCGGAGCCTACTGTCACACCACTACCCCAGACTTTTCAAGGGGAACTCGCCTATGATTGGGTACTGCGCCAGACCGACCTGGGCTATCGTATTACAGGGACGGAGACCAATCTTCTAGCCGGGGATATGTTCATCGAGGATCTGCGTGCGCTGGGATGGGAGGTGCGCGAGCAAAATTTCACCTACCGGGACACACCTGTACGCAATATCCTGGCCTGGCGGGGTGAGGGACCAGCGCTCCTGATTGGCGCCCACTATGACACGCGCCGCGCCGCCGATCAGGAAGATCCCAACGTACCGGTCATGGGCGCCAACGATGGCGCCAGTGGTGTCGCCGTCCTTCTAGAGCTTGCTCGCGTAGTAGATCCCACACAGATCAATAACCGGCTCTATCTGGCCTTTTTCGACGCCGAGGATAACGGCGATCTCGACGGCTGGAGCTGGATAGTGGGCTCGAGCTATATGGCGAATAACTGGGGAGAAGCGGGGGAACCGCCCTTGGAGGCCATGATCCTCGTAGATATGATCGGCGACGCCGATCAACAGATCTACTACGAACGAAACTCAGATCCTGCCCTGCGCGAGGAGATCTGGGCTATCGCCGCCGAGTTGGGGTACGGCGATCGCTTCATACCCCAACCCAAGTACGCCATGCTCGACGATCACATCCCCTTCATACGCCAGGGCATACCCGCCATCGACATCATCGATTTCGATTATCCTTACTGGCACACGACCCAGGATACACCTGACAAAGTCTCCCCAGAAAGCCTGGAAGCGGTAGGACACACCCTAGAGGTCTGGCTCGAGCAATAAGAGACGTTTCCTTTCAGGTCTTGCTCACCGGCTCCATCTCTTCCCAGTTCTCACCCATCTCGACGTCCACCTTGAGGGGTACGCGCAGCTCAAAAGCACCCTCCATTGCGTCGCAGATAAGTGAAACGACCGTATCGACTTCATTGCGCGGCGCCTCTACCACCAGCTCGTCGTGAACCTGCAGAATCATGCGAGCCTGCACTTCAGACTCTTTCAGGCGGTGATACAGCCGCAGCATTGCTAACTTGATGATATCCGCGGCCGCGCCCTGAATAGGCGCATTGATGGCCATTCTTAGAGCGGCCTGACGCCGGTTGTGGGAGGTACGAGCTTCGGGCTGAAGCTCAGGGAAATAACGGCGTCGGTTCATCAACGTCTCCACGTACCCCTGCGATACCGCCTCCTCACGAACGCGATCCATATATGTGCGCACCGCCGGGAAGCGCTCAAAATAACGTTTGATGAAGACCTCTGCCTCCGAGGGTGTAACGCCGATCTGATTCGCCAGACCGTAAGCGCTCTGTCCGTAGATGAGACCGAAATTCACCGCCTTGGCAATACGACGCATGTCATAGC
>JBNGDR010000075.1:0-8350 GCA_049975685.1 Anaerolineae bacterium | reverse complement strand
GTCTTTTACTCAGGCGAAACATACTCATGGTCGCCATAACTCGGGGGCAAAGATGGAGTGGTTGGAGATCAGCGTAACTGTCGATGGGGAGGCCGCCGAAGCCGTCGCCGAGGTGATGAGCCGCTACGCTCCCCGGGGCGTGGTCATCGATCTGGGCGAGGACGCGCTTGCCTCAGAGGTGACCGTTCGCACCTATCTCCTCCTGGATGAGGAGACCGCCCCCAAACGCAGAAAGATCGAAGAGGGACTCTGGCACCTCCAGCAGATCTGGCCCGTGCCCGAACCCCGCTTTCGAACTCTGACCGATGAGGAGTGGACATCCGCCTGGCGGGAGCAGATTCCCGTGCTCCATCTCGGGCACCGTGTCGTGATCAAACCCACCTGGCGGACCTACGATCCCGCACCCGGCGAGGTAGTCCTGGAACTGGACCCGGGCCTGGCCTTCGGTACGGGGCTCCATCCCACCACCCAGCTCTGCATCGAGGCCCTCGAAGCGCGCATCCGTCCCGATATGCGGATCCTCGACCTGGGCACGGGGACGGGCATTCTGGCGCTGGCGGCTGCCAAACTGGCTCCCGTCGAGATCCTCGCGGTGGATAGTGACATCGACGCCGTGGTCGTGGCGCGACGTAACGCGCGGCGCAATCGTGTAGCGCACGCTATCCGGCTTACCCACGGCTCCCTCGCCGAGGTCAGCGGGACCTACGATCTCATCTTCGCCAACATCCTGGCCTCCGTCATCGTTGAAATGGCAGAGGCGGGCGTGGCTACTCGCCTGCGGTCAGGCGGGGCACTTATCGCCTCGGGGATTCTGACGGAACAGAGCGAGGAGGTAGCCCAGGCCCTCACGGACGCCGGACTCGGTGTGACCGAGACGCTCAGCAACGGGGATTGGGTGGCGATTGTCGCCGAGAGGGTGTAGCAGTGAGGTCCAGGTGGGACGCACTTAGCGTTTCATACTACGGGGCTTTCACGCGGCCCCTGGCTTGATTTCCCAAAGCAAAAGTGCGTCCCACCTCCGGTCTAGCAAGGTGGGACGCACTTATCTTATCGAACAATCAATTACGACTGAGATCCAGACGGGCGGCGCTTATAACGATAAACAATGCGCCCGCGCGTCAGATCGTAGGGAGAGAGCTCCACGCGCACCTGGTCTCCAATGAGAATGCGAATGTAATACTTGCGCATCTTGCCCGATAGATAGGCCAAAACCTCGTGACCCGTATCCAGGTTAACACGGAACTGAGCACCGGGCAAGGCCTCCACGACCGTACCCTCGACCGTGATCTTCTCTTCTTTCTTCTTGGCGTTCATGCAAACCGATATACCGCTGGTCCTGGGCTACTGCCCCTAGGCCTCGGTTTCGGACTCCTTGGGCTCTTCCTCTTCCTCGGATTCCTCAGAAACGTCATCACTCTCGACGACCTCTTCCGGGGTCTCCTCAGCGGGAAGCTCTTCTGCGGCCTCCACCTCCACCTCAGCCTCCTCGGCTTCGGAGATCTCCTCCTCAACCTCAGGCTCTTCAGGGGCGGCCTCAACAGCCTCTTCAGGTGCTTCCGCGACCTCCTCCTCGACCTCTTCGGTCTCGGGGGCAACCTCAACAGGCGCCTCGGGCGCCTCCTCGGCGGGGATTTCCTCGGCGGCTTCTTCAGTCTCGGCTTCAGTCTCTTCGGCTTCGGAGATCTCCTCCTCCACCTCAGGCTCTTCAGCGGCGACCTCAACAGCCTCTTCAGGTGCTTCCGCGACTTCCTCCTCAACCTCTTCGGTCTCGGGGGCGGCCTCTTCAGTCTCGGCTTCAGCCTCTTCCTCGGCCTCTTCAGGGATGGACTCAACCACCTCTTCGGACGCTTCCTCGGCAGAAAGTTCTTCCTCCTCGGCTTCAGCAGCCTCGGCTGCGGCGGCCTCGGCAGCTTCGGCCTCTGCACGCTCGGCGTTCCACTGTTCCCACTCGTGCAGACGAACCTGCCGCGCGCTCAGACCGATACGGCGGCGATTCGACTCGATGCGAATGATCTTCACCAGAATCTTGTCGCCGGACTCAAGCTCTTCGCGCTGCTCCAGCGAGATGAGCTCCGAGTTATGGAGAAGACCTTCAATGCCAGGTTCCAGCTCGACAAAAACACCAAAGTCCACGACCTGGGTCACCTTACCTTCGACAAGTTGGCCCTCGGAATAGCGTTCCGACACAGATTCCCAGGGATCGGGGGTCAGAGCCTTGATACTTAATCCAATGCGCTGACGCTCCTTATCCACGTTGATGACCTGTACCTTGAGCCGTTGCCCAACGCGATAGATCTCCTCGGGATTCTCCACGCGCCCCCAGGAAAGCTCGGAGACGTGTACCAATCCATCCAGGCCGCCCAGATTGACGAACAGCCCGAAATCGGCGATCTGACTGAGGCGTCCGGTGCGCACCTGACCCGGCTCCAGATCCTCCAGCAGGCGATCGCGACGCGAGGAACGCCACTCTTTGGCGGCGGCCCGCTGGGAGAGGATAAGCCGCCGGCGTCGGCGGTTGACCTCGATCACCTTGAGCATAATCTCGTCTCCGACCATGGAGCGCAGCCGGCGATGGCGTTCTGCGGCCTGCCGAATGCGAGAGAACCCAATCAGCTGGGACATGGGGACGAACCCCCGCAGGCGGCCAAATTCTACGACCAGCCCACCCCGGTTGGAGTCGATGACGGAGGTCTCGTAGACCTCCTCCTCTGCCTCCAGACGCCGGGCCTCCAGCCAATCCTCCTGCAATCGTGCCTGGGAGATAGAGAGCTCCACGTTCCCATCATGGTTACGGGAGCGGGTCACGACCACAGGGACATCCTGCCCGCTGGTGAAGTCCGACAGACTTTCATCCAGCTCATCAAGATCGGAGGCGGGCACAAACCCGTCTCGCTTGGCCCCAATATCGACGACCAGACCGTTCTCACGGATCTCCATAACGGTGCCCTCACGGAGTTGCCCCCGTTGCGGCTCGTCAAAGTCCAGAGCTTCGTCGGAAAGATTCTCCATAGAGACGACCGGCTCGGTGGACTCGCTCTTCACTTCTTGTTCTTGTTCTTCTACTTCTACTACTTCTGATTCAGCGGCTTGCTTATTCACTTCTTCCACATCCAACTCCTCTTACACCTCAGTCTGCAATCATCCCTGGATTCGTGCAAAGCTGAGATACTCTTAGATCTGAAATATTCTATCATACGCAATGAGTTTGTCAAACGAGAAAATCCAACCGAACAAGGGCTTTATCATGCTGCCCATAATTCTACGTTTGCTGGAAGTGGATTATGCTTTGGGACATATGACAACCGCCGTCTATGCGCGTATAATAGGAACAGGGGGAACCTCATTCAAGGCGTGTTCATTGGGAAGTAAAAAATGCTCTACCTGACACCTGCAGCTATTGGTTATCTGACGCAGTTGATTCTATCTGCGCTCATCAGCGGTTACTTCCTCGTCGCGCTGCGGCGGCAACCTGTGGCGCACCTGCGGTGGTTAAGCGGTGCCTTCACCGCGATCACGGCCTTCATCGCTACCCTCTTCCTGGAAGCCGCGCTGCTGCCTCCTGCGCCCGTCCTTATCGTGGTCTTCCTCCAGATTCCTCTGCTCAGCGTGGCCTGGGTCTGCCTGCTGCAGTTTGCCTATCACTACCCGGCCCTGTGTACGGCCCTATGTCGAGAGGCGCGCCTGACGCTCTTTGCCAGCGGTCTCTACGCTCTGTGGGAGACCGGCTTTGCCGTCTATCGCTTCGTTCGCCTGCGCGCCGGCGTGGTCGAGTACCGCATCGACTGGACCGACTATCTCCTGCTGCTGTTACTGCTGTGGTTACCGGTGGTCTTCGTGCGCCAGATGTATCGCCTGGCCCCATCGCACGAGCGTTTCTGGGTGCGCCTGCGCGCCGCCTGGCTTCACCCCGTCGGTCGCGAGGGGCGCGCGCTGCGCACGTTCACCCTCATTTTCTTATTCGTTGCTTCCCTGAGCCTCTTCAACCTTCTGCGCACCTTCTATCTGATGCCGGTGGCGCTGGTCAATGTGATTATCTCGCTGGGAATTCTGATCGCGCTGTTCGTCTTCGCCCTGGCGTACCTCGACCAACGCCCTGAGACTACCTCGTTCATCGTCAAACTCTCCGGCGTGACCCTCACGGCGGTGCTGGCGATCCTGGGCATCGTGGGCTGGGTGGTCGCGCCCGCGCACATCGCCACCTACCAACCAGACTTGATCACCCCCCGCGCCCTGCGCTTCACCCCGGCGACAGAGGGCGGGTATACCATCGACGAAGCCCCCTACGCCTTCGAGGTCGATGTGGGACGCGACTTGCAGCTGGATGATGGACTTTACCGGGGGTGCAGCGAAGCCCTGGACTTTGCCTTCCCGTTCTACGGTGAGACCTTCCCCGCGCTTTACGCCTGCAACGACGGCGTGATCGCGCTGGGGCAGGCAATTCGCTACCGGGAGTTCCAGTATCACTACGGCGCCGGCGTCCCCCTCCTGATGCCCCTCTTGATAGACCTCGATCCCAACATCAGCTCCGGCGGGGTCTTCGTGCGGCAAGAGGCCGACCGCCTGATCGTCACCTGGGAGCGTCTGCGCGGCTTCCGGTTGACGGAAGCCGAGTTCACCTTCCAGGCGGTGCTGTATACCGATGGGCGCTTCGATTTTGTTTACGCGGCGTTGCCGGAGATCATCTACCGTCCCAACGACGACCCTGGCGCGAGTCTGTGGGCCGTGGGCGCTATCCCCGGTTATCTGCCCGGCGGCCCACGCGGCTCTCTTCCGAGCAAGCATTCCCTGATGACGCTGCCCGTGGCTGCCGGACCGGAGGGTGTGGTGCAGGACTTCCTGCTGGAGTTTCGCCAACACCTGCATCGCATGCTCGCGCCGTTGGGAGGACTGATCCTCGCTGCAAGTCTCTTCATCACCGCCGGTTTCCCGTGGCTGTTCCACGTGAGCCTGGTGCGCCCCCTCAATGCATTGGTCGAGGGCGTCGAGCACCTCGAAGCCGGGGAATATGAAATCGGCGTGCCGGTGCACCACGCCGACGAGATCGGTTTCCTCACCCGCGCTTTCAATGACCTCGCCGGGCAACTGGGCGATCTCATCCACAATCTGGAGGCGCGGGTGCGTGGCCGCACCGCCGCACTGGACGCCGCCAACGCCCAGCTCCGCGCCGAGATCACCGAGCGCGAGCAGGCGCAGGCTACCGTCATCGAACAACAGCGCACGTTAGCGACCTACGAGGAACGAGAGCGCCTGGGCCGGGAGCTCCACGACGGCCTGGGGCAGACCCTCGGCTACATCAACGTACAAAGCCAGGCTGTGCAGACGCTGCTGGACAAGGACCAGATCCCGGCGGCGCAGAGCAACCTGACGGATCTCATTGAGGCCGCACAACAGGCGCACGGCGATGTCCGCGCCCATATCATGGGATTGCGCCGCCGGGAGCAGGAGTCAGAGGATTTCCTCACAACGGTACGCGGCCATGTCACTCAGCTGGGACGGCGCTGGAATCTCGCCTGCTCGCTCAGTGTGCCGGAGGGTTTCCCCACGGACCCCTTCACGCCGGCGGTGGCGCAGCAGGCATTGCATATCCTGCAAGAGGCATTGGCGAACGTGCGCAAGCACGCGAGTGCCGACCACGTCGAAATCATCGCTCGCGTCATCGGCGCCTACGTCCAGCTGGTCATCGTAGATGATGGACGCGGCTTCGACGCTAGCGAAGGGGGGGAGGCTGAAGCGGGACACTTCGGACTCCGTATCATGCGCGAGCGCGCGGAGCAGGTAGGGGGACAGTTGGAGATTCGCTCCCGACCGGGGAAGGGCACGCGCGTGACGGCAACACTGCCCCGGTTTGTCCCCACGCAGACCGCCGCCGACAAACCGGATGCCATCCAGGGTCTACGCGTGCTGCTGGCCGACGATCACCCCCTCTTCTTGGATGGGCTGCGCAACCTGCTCATGGCGCGCGGCGTGACAGTGGTGGGCACGGCTCACAATGGGCGCGAGGCGATAGCCAAGGCGCGCGCCCTCCACCCCGACGTGGCGGTGCTCGACCTTAACATGCCGGAATGCGACGGCCTGGAGGCCACCCGCGCCATCAAGGCCGAACTCCCGGAGATCAAGGTGGTGATCCTCACCGTCTCCGAGGATGAGCAGCATCTCTTCGAGGCCATCAAGAACGGGGCTTCGGGCTACCTGCTCAAGAACCTGGATGCCAACGCCTTCTGCTCGCTGCTCATGGGGCTGATGCAGGGTGAGGCTGCGCTAGCGCCGGGCATGGCCGAGCGGCTCATGGCCGAGTTCGCACGCCCCACCGAGGATATCGATGTTCCACCGGAAGAGCCGTTGACGCTACGCCAGCGGGAGGTGCTGCGCCTGGTGGCCCAGGGGCTGACCTACAAGGGGATCGGCCTCCGGCTGCACCTCAGCGAATCCACCATCAAATATCACATGGGGGAGATCCTGGCGAAGTTACACCTTCAGAACCGCGCGCAGGCGATCGCGTACTTGAAGGAGCAGGAAACGTGAAGCCCTTGTTGTTGCTTGACGTGGATCTGGCGATCCACGTCTTCGAAGTCACACGCCGAGCAATGAATAAGCCGGATTCACCATCTGATCAAAAATCAAGCACCGGTATAGAGCGACGCGGGGCAGGCGCGCCACGGAGTAATCCCTGTGTGCTAAGATCTTCGTCAATCTCGGGCCAGTGAATACCGTAGCCACCGCCACAAATCTGCCAATTCTCCCGCTGTTCAGGCAGAGCGTGGAGCAATCGAGGATACCAGGCCAGCGGAACTATAATCGTGCGGCCATCTACGAGATCCACCTGCAAGTTGTCCTCGGTGAATCTGACATTTTTGACACGTTCACCAGGTCTCAGATCCGAAGTAGCCATTCCAAGCCTCCAGAAGTTCCCTTTCATGTTCACGGATCATCCGCTCGATCCTGCGCAATTCTGTTGCGCTGAAGCCCAGGTTACGGGCCAGCGCAACAGGCCCAAGCCAAAACTTAGCCGATTGTTCATCACGGTCCACGTGTACGTGGGGTGGTTCATTTGGCTCGTGACTGTAAAAATACACCCGATATGGACCAGAGCGTAATACAGTTGGCATCATTTGGCCTCACTCTCAGTATACCACATCCTCAGATTCATTACAATCAGATGAATAGTCTTCAGTCATTGCAAGTCTTATAGATACCTGTCGAAGCTTAACCTCATAAACCCTGCGAAATACGCAACAGCTTTCGCCTCAGGCTCTAGTCTCCCCAGACTAGACTTTTCCTAGCCTAAAGTCTAGTGACAACCCCGGTGCTTTTTGCTACAGTTGTAATACGTCCAATCGGATCAAGCGACCTTATCGCTAACCGGTTAGGACTTGATAGGAGGTGATAGGTGAAGCATATCCTGGTCTACGGTGCGAGTCTCTTCCTGGCGGGGCTGCTACCACGCCTGCAAAACCTGGCGGATACCAAAGTCCACCACCGGGAGAGCCTGAAGGATCTTGGCGATCTCTCTGCCTATGACGTCGTACTCATCGACCTCAACGACATGCGCGCCGCCGACGTGCTGACCCTGCTGCGCGCCCGCCCCGATCTGCGCGTGGTAGGTGTCAACGCCGATACCAGCGCCGTGACGGTGCTATCCGGGCAGGTCTACCTGGCGCAAAGTGTCACGGAGGTGCTTGCCTGCCTGGACGAAACGCGCCCAGCGAGCCAGCACAGCGACGAAGCGAGGGATGAATAACCCGAACACATCGTCATTTTCAAGGAGATCTGATGGGATTCGGAAACCTATCGGATCTCAGCTGATCCCCACAATATGTTCCCCACCATTGACAGGGATAATAGCTCCGGAGATCCAGGTGATGCCAGGATGTGCCAAAACCACGAGAACGCGGGCCACATCATCAACAGTGGTCAAACGATGGGCAGGATGGCGGACGCGCACCTCGGCGATGATCCGCTCGTGCTCGGGGATAGCCCGCAGCGCCGGGGTATCGGTGACGCCGGGCATAAGGGCGTTGACGGCGATCCCCTGGGACGCCAGCTCCAGAGCCAGCTGCCGGACGTGGCTCTCCAGCGCGGCCTTGGCTGCGGATACCGCCCCATAGCTGGGGATCACCCGCTGGCTGCCCATACTGGTGAGGGCGTAGATACGGCTGCCCTGAGCCAGCAGATCCTCCCGCACCAGATCCTGGGACCAGTAGACGAGGGTATGAGCCATCACCCGGAGGGTCATCTCCATCTGGCGCTCCGTCGTGGCCTCCCCCGGATCACCGGCGATGAAGGGGCGTAAGCTGCCGAAGGCCAGCGTGTGCACCACCATGTGAACCGAGGCGTAGGGCTCATCGTGAAG
>JBNGDR010000074.1:0-8351 GCA_049975685.1 Anaerolineae bacterium | reverse complement strand
TGCCTGGCATTGTTGAGATGGCGCGCCCAAGTCGAAGACTTACGGTTGAGGGAGATCATCGGATTCCAAAGGCGCCGCTTCTTGCGCGATCTCGGGTGGGGCCTTCTCTGGTCGATGGTGCTATTCGCGCTAATGATGGGGGGATTCCTCGCAACAACGCTCGCCATCGGGGGTATCACGGGTCTGACCTTCGAGCAGATCCACATGGGGAGTACGGACTATGCCTTTGAAGTCCCCCAATGGCTGACAGTCACCATGCTGATCGTCAGCGGCATCGTCTTCCCCATCCTCAACGCGCCCGTGGAGGAGCTACAATATCGAGGTTACGCCCAGACGGGATTGATGGCCAACTCCCGGAGTATATGGCTCGGCATCGGCATTCCGGCCCTGGGATTCGGACTCCAGCACATCGCCTTCGCATACACGCTTCACGCAGCGCCTGTCTATGCTGTGAGCTTCTTGCTCTGGGGACTGGGAGCAGGATACATTTTCTATCGGCAAGGACGGTTAGCCCCGCTGATCATTGCGCATTTCATCAGCAACCTCTTCACCGGAATCGCCCCCTTGCTCTTTATGCTGATGGAAACGTGATACGAAGATCGAGCATCTCCTGGCCTTTAGGCATAAGGTAGCATAAGATCCGGTAGAGTCGGAAGTCGATGAGCAAGATGACAACGGAAGAGGGCTACAATAAGGGATTACTTTTTCTTAAGCCTACTCCGAAGAAGGCGATTTTTCTGATAGAATGGATTGCGTTTGTCTTATTCGAGTTTTTGCGTGGAAGCCCTGGAAAATCCCAATATCTCGTGGCGGTGGAAAGGATGGCGCACAGAAGTGAAAGAGTTAAAGCAACTGACAGCAGGTATCGCCGTCTTTTCTACTCAAGAATTGCGCGGTATCGTTCAGACGCTGGCGAGGGTATTCAAGAAGCGGCCGGATGTCTGATTCTAGCTGGATATAGGTAAGTCTATTCATAGGAGTACAATATGCCGAGAGATACCCGTTCCATCCGACTGCGAATACAACACAAGCTGGCTGTAACCCACGGAGCCGTGACCTTTATCACGGTCCTTGTTGTGGGGGGGACGCTGCGCGCGCTGGCGGGATCGGAATCAGTGTCCGGCGGCTGGATAGCTCTTCTGGCCTTTGTCGCTGCTGTCGGAGCTACACTTCTGGGAGCGCTCTTGACGCAATCCACCGCTCGTCGCCTGAACAGGGTGCTGGAGATGAGCCGGGCCTGGCTTCGGGGCAACCTCTCCCTACGCCTCCGCGATAGAGGTCGGGACGAATTGGGGCTACTGGCCGAGAACCTCGACCTCCTCATCGAACATCTCGAAGAGGACGAAGAAGATCTCCAGTCCCTGCGGGAGCGCAACGCCCGCCTGACCGATCAAGTGCGTGCGCTGGCGGTCGTCGAAGAGAGAAATCGCCTGGCCCGCGAGCTCCACGACAGTGTCAAACAGCACCTCTTCAGCCTGGCGATGACAGCAAGCGCTATCCGTACTCGCTTTGAGGCCCTCGGCGACCTACCCGGCGATCTACGAGAGATGATCACGGAGGTCGAGAGATCGGCCCAGACTGCACAGCAGGAGACCACGCGCCTCATCAAGGATCTGCGCCCCGATTCGCTTCAGGAGCAGGGGCTGGCGGCGGCTCTCAATGACTACACGCTTATCTTCGGTGCCCGCGAACACCTTCTCATATACCTGGAGGTGCAGGGCAACGACGATCTCCTGCCACCCTCGGTGGCCGAGGCCCTCTATCGCGTGGCACAGGAAGCCCTCCATAACGTCGCCCGCCATAGCCGCGCCACCCGAGTCGACGTACATCTGCGCTGCATCCCTGAGCAAGTCGCCCTAACCATCGAGGATAACGGCGTAGGTTTCGACACAGAACAGGCCGATCGTGGCCTGGGATTGACCAATATGCAGGAGCGCATGCTCAAAATCGGCGGCCGGCTGAAGGTAGAGAGCGAACGGGGCACCGGAACGCAGATTATAGCGGAGGTAGGACTTGGACAGGCCTTCGCCGTCCAGAGCGACCTCGCGGGACCGGAGCGTTATTACCCACGCCCCACCATCAACAACTGGAACTGGCTGGGCCAGAAGTTGGTCATCCCCGTGGGACAAATCTGGCCCTGGCTGCCCGCCGATCAGACGCACCTCCGTCGCCCCCTCATTGAGCCCGGTGACGAGGAGATCCGCCTCAAACGCACTGCCACTCTCCTGGGTCTACGCCGGGATTATATCCTTCTGGTAGGACCGAGGCGTCTGGTGCACGTCCATCAGACCCATGCCGGTTACGAATGGGAAGAGAACAAGGCCACCTGGACCATGCGCCAGATGGGAACTCTGAGTGGGCGGGCGGTGCTAACGCGCAACGGGCAGCCATTGGCCGCTATGCAGTATCAGGGCCGGCAGGTTCACACCTGGAGCGAGATCATCTACGATGGTCGCGGCTATCGCCTCTCCTACGTACAGGAACAGGAGAAGATACCGTGCGATTTCACCCTCGTGGGACAGACGGGGGAGTTACTTCTCTGCGTCCGAGGGACCAAGGAGCCGACACTGGATCTACAGCGAGCCTTGCCCTTACCCCTGCTCATCATGGCGACCACCCGCATTGTAGACGAGCTCGCCGCTGTCAATACCAAGTAGGCAAATTCATAAATGATCCGACCAGATAATGCCCCGCCGCCTCATTGATAGCAAGAGTTGGAATGAGCTATAGAATATGTATAGAGGGGATACTTCCGAAGGAACCGTTCAATCTGTTGTTGCTGTCGAAAGTTCAACTTGACTATCAGTCGACGTAACTATCTGATTATTTTCAAAGGAGGAAATTGATATGAGAACAGCACGAGGCTTCATTTACACGCTTAAGCCCTACGAGCGCGGTATCAAGGAGCTCATGGGGAGATACACGGGATTCGTGATGCCCGGTTTGGGCTTCCAGATCCCCGTCCTCCAGTTGGTCCGCATCCGGGACATCCGGGAGCACACCATGGATATCCCACCGCAACCGGTCATCACCAAGGACAACGTAGAGATTCGCGTGGACGGCGTGATGTGGGTCCGCCCCGCCGCCGACGAGGAATCCATCAAGAAGACCTTCTACAACATCGACGACTGGAAACGAGCCGTGATCCAGCTGGCCCAGACCAACCTGCGCCAGGAGTTTGGCGATCTCACCCTCGACGAGAGTCTGGTGGCCCGTGAGAAGATTGCCGCTAACCTACAGCGCGTCCTCAACGAGTTCGCCGAAGACTGGGGCTTGAAGGTGAGCAAGGTCGAGATCATGCTCATCGATCCGCCAGAGGACATCAAGATAGCCATGCACAAACAGAAGACGGCCGAGCAAGAGCGCCGCGCCATGCGGTTGCTGGCGACGGGTGAATTCGAAGCCGCCGAACAACAGAAAAAGGCCACCATCCAGCAAGCTGAAGGCGATCGCGAGGCCATGATCCGCCGGGCGGAGGGTGAGCGCGCGGCAGCCATCGAGGTGGCCGAGGGCAAGGCCGAGGCCATCCGGTTGGTCAACGAAGCGGCTCAGAAGTACTTCCAGGGCAACGCTCAGGCACTGCGCCAGCTGGAAATGACGGAGACAGCCCTACGCGACAATGCCAAGATCATCGTGACCGAAGAGGGCATCAGTCCCACCTTGCTGCTGGGCAGCCTCCCCGTCTCCATGAGCGGAGACGAGGGTGGAGATAAGCCTTCTTCTCCCACCTATACCAAGAGAGCAGGGACCCGAACACCGCCACGTCGTCGCACCCAGGATATGTAGTATAGATGTACCACAACGGGCCAAATCGGGGACAGTGCTCATGAACGCCGGCAATGACCGCATTACCGTGTTGATTGTCGATGATCACGATGTCGTACGAAAGGGGCTCCGCTACTACCTCAACGCGCAGGAGGAGGTCGCCATCGTAGGAGAGGCGGGCGACGCGGAGACTGCCGTGGAGGAGGTAGCGGAGCAAGTCCCCGATGTGGTACTCATGGACCTCATCCTGCCCCTGAGACCGGGGGCGGAACCCGTTGAGGAGGGGGGCGTGCAGGCTACGCGTCGCATCCGCCAGATCAGCCCTCGCACCCAGGTGGTGGTGCTGACGAGTTTCGCTCGCGACGATCTGCTCTTTGCCGCCATCAAGGCGGGCGCCCTCTCCTATCTACTCAAAGATGCTGACGCAGAGACGGTGCTCCACGCCATCCACGCTGCCGATCGGGGCGAGGCCATCCTGCATCCCAGGGTGGCCCGCCGGCTCATGGCCGAAGTCACCGCCCCGACGAAGGGACGGGACCCGGCGGCCGATCTCACACCGCGCGAGATGGAAGTCCTGCAGCTCATCGCCCAGGGACGCTCCAACGCCGAGATCGCCGCCGACCTGGTCATCACCGAACGGACGGTGAAGGCCCACGTGAGCAACTTGCTGGGGAAACTGCACCTCTCCGACCGCACGCAAGCGGCAGTCTACGCCTGGCGGGAGGGTTTGATCGAGGAGTGAGGTAGCTAACGAGGCTGACCTGCCAGAGCGCGAGCGACGCGCGCTGCCACGCGCGCGTTGTTGACGAGAAGACTCTCATTGGCGAGACGGGTGCGTTCGCCGCTGAGTTCGACAAGGCGGGCCAGCAGATAGGGTGTCACCTCGCGTCCAGCGATCCCCTGAGATTCGCTCTCATCCAGGGCCTGAGCAATAAGAGGCTCCACCTCAACAGCCGGCACCTCATGCATCTCGGATACCGGCACCGTGAGGAGCAGGCCAGAGCTCAGATCTAGATCTCGCTGACTCTGATAGACAGCGAGTATCTCCTCTGCGTCAGAGACGCTCTCATCGACCGACAGACCCGATGAGCGACTGTAGAATGCGGGGAACTCTGCAGTCTTCCACCCCAGCACGGGCACTCCCCAGGTTTCCAGAAATTCCAACGTTCGTGGCAGGTCGAGGATGGCTTTAGCCCCGGCGCAGACCACAACGAGCGGAATAGTAGCCAGCGCGGGTAAGTCCGCCGATACGTCCTCGGGATGCCCCCTGTGCACACCACCAATGCCACCGGTAGCAAAGACGCGAATTCCCGCCCGATGGGCCAGCCACATGGTAGCGGAGACAGTAGTGCCGCCGTGGTCCCCCCGGAGTCCTGTCAAAGGAAGGTCGCGCAGGCTGACCTTGACCACGTTCTCAACAGAGCCCAGGGTTTCCACCTGGGCCTCACTCAATCCCACCGTCGGACGGCCCTCCCACACGCCCACAACCGCCGGAAGCGCATCCTCCTCCCGGATAGCCTCTGCCATCCGATGGGTTATGGCAACGTTGGCAGGATATGCAAACCCGTGAGTAACCAGCGCCGTCTCCAGCGCAACAACAGCCTTTCCTTCATCGAGGGCCAACCGCACCTCTGGGGATACGCTAAGACCTTTCATCGCTTCCTCCCATCATCTTTTCCGAGGAGATGTGCCGCCAGGGCCGCGTAGACCCCGGACGCCGTGTAGACTTGCTCAAGATCGACATACTCATCGCAGGTGTGAGCCTGACCAGGCACGCCAGGGCCAAACCCCACCGTCGGGACCTGAGCCACGCCCGCTGTATAGGCGCCCTCCGTCGCGAAGTGCCACTTTCCGAGACCTGGGCGCAACCCAACCCGATGGGCCGCCTGTACCACCGCTTCAATGAGGGGATGATGAGCATCCAATGCCCAGGGAGGGGAGGCGCGCCGGGCCGTGTATACCTTGCCCGTATGCGTCTCTATCTGTTCCTCGATAATATGTAAATCAGCGTCAACACCTTCGCGGGCAATAATCCGTTGGACCTCAGCCAGGGCCAGGGCCTCTGTCTCCCCCAACGTGAGCCGCCGGTCGATGATCACGTCACATCGCTCAGGGATGGCGTTGCGGCTTACAGCATGGGAGCGAATGTCAGTCACTACCAGCACCCCCGGTCCCAGGAAGGGATCCTCAGCCAACTGTTCGGCCAGGAGTTCCAGGCCGAAGATAACGCGAGCGGTAGCATAGATGGCATTCTCACCCAGCTCTGGAGTAGCGGAATGAGCGGAACGCCCGTGTACCGAGAGCCGCATCTCCAGGTGACCCCGCTGTGCCCGCACCACCTGGAGATTGGAGGGCTCCGCGATGACCACCCAGTCTGGAGATAAACCATCTTCCTCGAAGAGGATGCGCGTACAGGTACCTTCCGAGGGTTCCTCCAGTCCCACCACCGCCACCAGAATCCGCCCTTTGAGTGAAATTCCTTCGCGCAGTAGGTGAGCCGCGCCATAGATAGTAGCAGCCAGCCCTCCCTTCATATCACACGTCCCCAACCCATAGAGACGATTATCACGTACCACAGCCTCCCAGGGATCGACACTCCACGCATCGGGCTCGGGGACCTCAACGGTATCCATGTGGCTATCAAACATCAGAGTGGGCCCATCGTCCTCACCGATGGCCCCGATGACATTGCCCGCCTCGTCCATCCAGACCTCAGGGAAGCCCAATTTCTCCATCTCCGCCATGATCAGCGCAGCGACTGCACCCTCTTGACCAGGAAGACTGGGAGTCTGGACCAACTTGCGTAGAAAGGCCAGTAACGCTTCGCATTCATCCGACGACAATTGCCAACGGTTCATCATTCACTCGCTTTCCAGCATCCTCTACACGGCGGGCTCGCCGCAAGAATCTAGCTCCTCTTGGAGAAGCTCGTCAGTAAGCACCGTCCCCAATAAAAACCTTGGGAACAGTGCGAAGCAAGATGTTTAAATCGAGCCAGGGCGACCAATGCTCGATGTAATAAATATCCAGCAAGACGCCCTCATCAAAGGTAAGCTCGCTGCGTCCACTAACCTGCCATAACCCCGTCATACCGGGATGTACCGAGAGACGTTGCCGATGCCAGGGCTGATATTGCTCCACTTCGCAGGCAATCGCAGGCCGGGGACCGACAAGGCTCATCTGTCCCTCAAGCACGTTGATGAGCTGGGGCAGTTCATCAAGGCTGGTTCGCCGCAAAAACCGACCCACGCGGGTGAGACGGGGATCATTACGGATCTTGAAGAGAGGCCCATCCGCCTCGTTCATGGCGAGAAGATCATCCTGCTCTTCCTCTGCCCCCACCCTCATAGAGCGGAATTTGTAAATGCGAAAGGGACGGCCGTTCTTCCCTACACGATCCTGGCGGAAGAGAATAGGTCCCCGAGAGTCCAGTTTAATAGCCGCAGCGATGATCAAGATGAGGGGTAACCCCAGCAGGAACATCAAGAGCGCTATAGTCACGTCCATGACCCGCTTAACCAACAATGCCGCATGGCTGAAGGCAATCTCTTGCACGCCAATGAGGGGGACACCACCCAGATCACTCACGGCTACCTGGCGCAGGCTAAGCTGAAAGAGATCTGGCACGATGCGGGCAGCCACATTCCTGCGTTCACACTCCCGCAGCAAGCTGAGGATGCGCCGGTGGTACGTCCAAGGTAGGGTAATGATAACCTCGTCTACCTGTTCATTATCGATAGAGCAGGCAAGGTTATCCGTAGACCCCAAACCAGGAATACTGCCGATCTCCCCTTCCCCCTTATCAGGGTTATCATCCACGTATCCGATGATCTCATAACCCAGACTGGGGCGCGCAACGATAGTGCGCATAACGCGCCGTCCCACCTCCCCGGCCCCCACGATGACCACCCGTTTCACGCCGATGCCACGCCGCCTGAGCCAAGCCTGTAAAATCAGTACCAGAGCTCGCCCCACAGAGAGGAACAGCACCATTCCCACACTGGCCTCCAACAGCAGCAAACGGGAGTAAACCAGCGGACGCAGTGCAAAAGCCAAAGCCAACACCAAGACCGATGTCTTGGCCACCGCGTTGAAAATGCCGTAGACGTGATCCAGCCAGGTCCGCCCTCGCCAATCGCTATACGCACCATCCAGCATCAGCGTCAGAGGAATGAGGAAGGTGAAAACAAGATGAAAGGGCCAGTAACTCAACAGTGGAGCATCGTACTCCACATCCTTGAACCACTGTAGGCGGTAGCGAAGCAGATAGGCGAGAACCATCGATAGATTGATCAGGAATACATCTAGAACCGGCACCCACTGAGGTGCGCGGTCCTTGCGCTTGCCGTTCCCTTTCATATTCTTATCCTTGTGATGCAAGGATGTTTCGATATAAGGTTGTCGTTTGCCGTGCTGTCTCACCCCAATCGAAGCATGTTGCATGCTTCAGTCCCTGGCGCCGCAGATCGGCCCGGAATTCCTCATCAACCAACATACGCTGCAAACCGCAGGTAACTGCCTCCACATTATTCCCTTCTACGGCCAGCGCCCCCCGTCCCCCCGCCTCGGGCAACGAAGTACCCTCG
>JBNGDR010000073.1:0-8417 GCA_049975685.1 Anaerolineae bacterium | reverse complement strand
ACAGAGCTGGCACGCGCCTATCTACTCATACACCCCCAGGACCCGCTCACGCTCTACTACCGGACTGAGGCACTTCTGGCCACCGGCTATACAGAAGAAGCGATGAATCTACTACTCATGCGCATGGATGAGGAGTCATCGGCAGTTCTCTGGTACACCCTGGCCCGCGCGTACCTAGAGTATGGAGCCGAGGAGGAAGCGCTTATCGCGTTAGAGACCGCACTACGGGGCCATACGCGGGGCGACGACACTCTCCTGCTCGCCAGTGACGATCCTCTTCACGATCTCAGCAAGCTACTGGGTGAAATCTACCTGGAGACAGGGCGTTGTGAGGAGGCAGTGATGCGTCTAGAACTTCTTGTAACCCCCTATCCAGACCTTGCCGACCTGGTCGAGGAAGCACATCGCTGCCCTACTCCGGCCCCTACTGTCACGCCCTGGCTACCCCAAGACTGGGCGACCGGTCCATGAGGATCCCAGGGACAGCTCACCTTCAACGAATATATGTTCCGACCCCGCCTGAGCATGGCTCGCAGGTGACCGAGACGTAACAAGAGCGCGGAAGTTCCGCGCTCTCGTTCAGCAAGCCAAACTTAACAGGGAATCAGATGACGAACTTGCCGCCTTTGTAGAGCAAATCGCCATCGACCCAGATCTCCCCGCCCTCCCGCATATCGCAGATCATATCCCAGTGGATGGAAGATTGGTTCTTACTACCCGTCTCAGGATATCCCATCCCTACCGCCAGGTGAAAGCTACCACCGATCTTCTCATCGAAGAGAATATTCTTGGTGAAGCGTTGAATGCCATAGTTAGTACCGATGGCAAATTCACCCAGATAACGAGCACCCTCGTCCGAATCCAACATCTGGAGAAGGTAAGCTTCGTTCTTCTTCGCTGTCGCCTTCACGACCCGGCCCTCTTCAAACCAGAGTTCGACACCCTCAACCTCACGCCCACCGGTAACGGCCGGATAGGTGAAACGCACCCAACCATTGGCACTATCCTCGACAGGACCCGTGAAGACCTCACCGCTGGGCATGTTATGGTGACCGTCCGAGTTAACAAAGGTTCGCCCGGCGATGGAGAGGGTCAAATCTGCATTAGGCCCCTTGACCTCCACCCGATCCCGTCCCTCTATCCAATCCACGATACGCGCCTGTTCATCATGGACCCGTTTCCACTCAGCAACTGGATCCTCGCGATCACAGTAACAAGCACCGTAGACGAAGTTTTCATATTCTCGGAGGCTCATATCCGCCTCCTGGGCATAGGCAGCAGTTGGAAACTGGGTGCCTACCCATTTCAATTCGCCCTCTGCCGCTCGCTCAATGTAACGTCTAAGCAGAGGCTGCATCGCCCTCTGCCGCTGCGTTTGCCGTGAGGGCTCAATACCACTGAGTGCCCGGGTATTGGTGGCCGCCCGCACGTTAATAATGCATTCGAATTCCTCGATCACCAGCTTACGGAGGGGGTCGACAAAGGCCAGTTGCTCGTCATCGGCCACACGGAGAAAGATCTCGTCAAGACCGGGAATCACGATGTTGGCAATGGGGTTCCCCCCTCGCTTAAGAACACGCTCATAGACGGCGCGAATAAGAGGGGCTGCCGATGGCTCCGAGCTGATGGCCACGCGATCTCCGGGTTGAACGTCCACAGAGTAATCTACCAGCACACGCGCCATTCGTTCTATACGGTTATCCATGAAACCTCCTAGATTCACTAAATAGAGTTTGATTCACATGAGATAATATTGCTTCAATCAAGAAATCACGGTTTGGTCAATCAGAGTTATGCAACATCGAGAGCCGTCAGACTCTGGCCACGCCGTATCTCCACTCCCTGTTGAATGAGGTACTCCTCGACACCGAGCAGAAAAGAAATAATGTAATCTTGCTCTCGCGCCAACCCGATATGTCCCACACGCAAGATCTTACCCTTGAGAGAGCCAATACCACCAGAGATCCAGACGCCGGCCTCATCACATAACCATTGCTTTAGGTCGCTGGCATCGATGTGAGGTGGTATACGGAAAGCCGTAGTAAGCGGTGAGGCGTAAGCCTCCTCCGCAAGCATGGAGAAGCCCAAGGATTCCAGTCCACGCCGAACCACAGTGCATGCCCAACGATATTTCTCATACCGGGCCTCAAGACCTTCTTCCAGAAGAAGGCTCAAGCTGCGGTTGAGAGCATAGAGATTACTCGTCGGCATGGTCACCGGCGATGGATGCCAGTCCCCCCAGTTTTCGACGTACCAGCGCCACGTTTTGAGATCAAGGTACCATCCTCGTCGCGCCTCACGGCCCTCTACCATCTGCCAGGCTCGCGGGCTGACGGAGAGCAAAGCCAGCCCGGGCGGTGTCTCCAGGGCCTTGTTAGCGACGGTAACGCAGCAATCTATCCCCCAGGCGTCTACAGACAACGGAACGCCACCCAGCGACGAGACCGCGTCTACAATGATGAGGAGATCGTGCGCTCGTGCGATACCCGCTATCTCCTCCAGCGGATTCAGGACCCCAGTAGAAGTCTCGTGATGGACCACCGCCAACGCCTGAGCTTCGGGATGTTCGACAATCGCCGCTTCCACAGCCGCAGGCAGAACAGGTGCCCCCATAGGAGCAGAAACCTCAATGGGGGTTAGATGCAATGCTTCAACCAGGCTAACGAGGCGATCGGCAAAGAATCCGTTGCTGGGGATGATTACACTTGCGCCGGGCTCTAATGTACTACCGAGAGCAGCTTCCAATGCCATAGTGCCTGGCCCAGCCATGATGTAGAGATCACTGTGAGTTCCGAAAATCTGCTTTGCCATCTCCTGAGTCTCACCAAGGAGACAGATCCATTCCTGCCCATAGTGAGGCATTGTGGGTACCGCCATCGCTTGACGTACCTCATCGGTGATGTCAACAGGTCCAGGAATCATCAGTTTCTTGCGGGGCATGAACCTTAACCTCCGTAGTGTGAGTGAATGAGTGAGTAAAAAATGACAGCCTTTGTTTAAAGGCAGGCATTCTTCAACCGCTTCAGCTTATCCGATTCCCATCAAAAGGCAAACCCGGACACACGGCAATCGTGTCCGGGTTTGATGAAAACTACCGGGGCTCTCCAAAAGGGTACCTAATCCCGACGACGGAAACCACCCAACAAGAAGACATAGTAGAGGAGCGTTGAAAGAGCCTGAGCCAACGCAGCAACGTAGGTTAAGGCGGCAGCATTCAACACAGATCGAGCCCCCTTCAATTCTTCCTGGTCGACCAGAACACCGCTATTACGTAAGAGTCTCATACCACGCCGGCTTGCATTGATCTCCACCGGCAAAGTTACCAACGCGAAAACAGCAGCACCCGCAAAGGCCAGAACACCCAGTCCTGCGAGTTCGTAGGAGTTGAGCACCATCCCAATGATAAAAAGAATGGGACCGAGCCAAGAGGTGAGATTTACAACCGGCACCAACCCAGATCTCAAACGCAGGAGAGCGAAGGCTTGAGCATCCTGTTGAGCATGGCCCATCTCATGGGCTACAATGGCCACCGAGGCTACAGAGGGACGCATCGCTACCTCACGAGAAAGGCGCAAGACTTTCTCACGAGGGTCATAGTGGTCGGAAAGCTGTCCGCGCGTCGCCTCAATGTTAACGTGAAAACCTGCCGTCTGCATTAATCGCCGTGCAGCTTCCGCGCCCGTGACCCCGGAGGCATTACGGATCTGCAGATATTTACTGTATGTACTCCTCACCTTCCACTGCGCATAGAAAGCAAGTAGAAGCGCTGGTAGAGCAAAAATCCAATAGGTCGGGTTCCACATATACGACATCTTTATCCTCCTGCCTGAACGACATTCCCATCTGCAAGGCGGGTAACACTCAAACAGCAACCACACACCTGCCCAGATATCGATATCAAGTGTACCCGACAACCATTAGAAGAACATCAGAAAAGACATTGACGTCAATAAAAATCCCCGGACGGCTTCGTCCGGGGAAGGTAAAAGCAAAGAGCAGATTAAAGAACGTCCAACGTGCGCCGCAGTACCTCTCGAACGCTTTCCCGATCGTGAGCGACACAGGGAATCACGGGAACCTCTTTCGGGAGCTTTAGGAGACGTCGGATCTCATCCAGGGACAAAGCATGCCGACTGTCCTGCTTGTTGGCAACGACGATGTAGGGTGCGCTTACCTGCTTTCGCAGGAGACGTTGGATCTGCAACGCCTTCATAAGGCTACCACGATCTTCACTATCGATTAACACCAACAGAACATCCGCATCAACGGTTAGAATCTGCCACATGAACTCGAACCGGTCCTGACCAGGTGTCCCGTAGAGGTGCAACAGCACTTCACCCATAAGAGTCTGACCATAGTCCATCGCTACCGTCGTCTGCTCCTTCACTTGTGCCGTCTCCGGCTCCGTGATGCGACGCTCCGTCGTGACGATGTCGATGTCGCTCGCCGACCGCACAAAGGCCGTCTTGCCAGCATTGAAGGTACCGGTCACCAGGATTTTGTATGCTTTCATTCGTCATCCCCTTGAATATTTTCTTCAGTGTCCCGATTCTTCCGGAAATCCACAAAACGATATCCTATCCCGCGTTCGGTAATGATGTATTGGGGATCAGAACTATCGATCTCGATCTTCTGACGGAGGTAATTGATGTAAAGCCGCAAATATGATATAGCGTCTTTATACTCATACCCCCAGACTTTGGAGAGCAATGTACCATGAGGCACCGTCCATCCAGCATTTTCGAGCAAATGACGTAACAGCCGAAACTCTGTGGGCCGCAGCCCAATTCTCTCACCCTCAACGATGACCTCGGCGGTGTTCATGTCAACACTCAAACGATCATCGATCTTCAGGATGGAACTGCCGGGGGGTGTGAGTGAAGGCACCCGTCGCAAAACAGCTCGCACGCGACTGACCAATTCCCGGGGGCTGAAGGGCTTGGTAATGTAATCATCGGCGCCAGCGTCAAGCCCGCGAACTTTGTCCTCCTCCGTGTTACGCACGGTAAGCATGATCACCGGCACATCGGAGATCTCCCTGATCATGCGCAACGTCTCGAAGCCATCCAGTTCCGGCATCATCACGTCCAGAAGAACAACATCAGGCATCTGTTCACGAACCTTATCGAGAGCCTCCAAACCATCATTAGCCTCAACAACAGAAAACCCCTCCATCTCGAGGTTAATGCGCACGAAACGAATGATGCGCGTCTCATCATCCACTATTAAAACCAGTGGGTGATCAGGGATCTTATTCTCGAATGAAGGTAACAATCTTCTCCCCTCCCTCTACAGGCAGAATCTCGATACTGTGGATACGATGCCAGGGATAGATAGCCGCATTGGTCTCCGCCAGGAAGTAAGGTACGTCACGCCCATCACGAAGCCGCGGGTTTTTTATGACGACAAATTGGTCTTCAGGATTCGGCAATTCTTCTACTTCCCCCTGAACCGCATCCTCATTCAAAACGTGGATTAGAACCTGATAAGACATAATGACCTCCTTCAATCCTCTGGGATCTGATCTATCCTGCACCGTGGATATATACACGCACGCGCAACGTCCCCAAGGTAATCAAATCACCATCATGAATCTCATAAGACAGATAAGGCATCAACTTCTCATCATTGAGAAACGTCCCATTGGTGCTATCTAGATCCTCGATGTAGCAGACGCCATCCCTGGTGTAGATGCGAGCATGGCGACGAGAGACCCCGTGCTCCAGACCACCATCGGCGGTCAAGTCCATCTCAGGAAAGATCCCGTGGGCAGCGTCGAGCCTTCCAAAGAGAACCTCCGAGCTGGCCGAGAGCAAAACTTTCCGACCAGTGTTCAATACTTCAATCTCAACGCTAATTTCCTCCTGCCCCTGCTCTTTTCGCTGGGTATCGGACCGCGTTGACGAGCTACTCCCCTCCTCGCTCTCGGGCAGGGGCTCCGTGCGCAATGGTCCTCCAGATGGAAGATAGGTGCCACACTGCATACAGAAGAGAGTCCCCGGTATATTCTCAGTACCGCAGGAGGGACAAACAAGTCGTTCCGACTTTTCATTCATAATCTATCACTCCTCTTTGGTCGGGCGGAAAGGCTTCGCGTCCCGTATCGTAATTTCTTTCGCCCCCCCAGGGAAGCCGTGCCCCCTCGAGAAACGCGGCCAGCCTCCACGAGCGCCGCCTGGGCTAGCTCACGATAGCCCATATCGAAGAGACGTGTGGCGGCAGACTCCAGCAGGTGGGTTGCATGCTCGGCATTCCCCGACTCCAGGGCTTCCCAAGCCTGTTCCTGCAATCGAAAGATGCTGAGACGAGCCAATAGACTCAGGAGTCGCATCGGTACCGCCTCTGGCTCTGGGCGTCCCATAACAAAACGAGCCACCACGTCACGACGTATCCGAATACGCGCTTGCTGATCGTGGGTATTCGCTTCAAGATCAAGGCGTACCATCCGGCGATCCCCTGTCTGTGGTTGACGGACAACAATCTCCATAAGCAAAATCACGGTCTCGTCACTCAGATTACCCAACAGAATCGGTTCACCGGACGGCGTCAGCATGTTCTCGATATAAGGTGCTACGCGATAGACCGAGGGCACGCGGACGTAATCAGTCGGAGTCATCTGTAGCCTCACCCCGCGCGCCACAATAGAGCCTAGATCCCGAATCTGGTCTCGCAATAGAGCACGGATCTGAGTCGGCGAGTTGATATATTCAGAAACGCCATTACCGCGACGCGCCAGGGCATCGAGGAAGAGATCGTTCCAGTCTTCACCAATACCCAATGCAGAGATTCCAATCCCTTCCGCGCCCGCACGCTGTGCCTCCGCCAGAGCCAGGCTTTCGTCGCCATAGGTGCGCCCATCGGTCAAAAAGATAACGTGATCGATGGACTCGGGCGTTGCGTGACGACGGACCTCGTCGAGACCCGCCACCAATCCCCGGTAGATCTCCGTCCCTCCTCCGGGATGCAGGTGTGAGATAGCAGAATGCAACTCGACTTTATCGTCTCCCCGAGTTGATTCGGCTAGTATCTCTGCACGGTCACTGAACGCAACGACGGCTAGCCGATCCGAGGGCCTCAAGGAGTCCACCAGATCGTGAGCCGCCAACTTCACATTTTCAATGCGGTGTCCACTCATTGAGGTGCTGCGATCGATGACCAGCGCTAGATTGAGGGATTGACGCTGCTTGGGAAGATCCCTCGCTGGTTCGATCTCAACCAGCAGGTAGATCATCTGATCGCTGTCCATGGCTGGAATTCGGGTTCGACTCAATAGGAAATCACAACTGATGGGGGCGTCAGGGGTAAGACCACGGGCCTCACGTTGTCGATCATAGGCACGACGCAGGGCTCTGTTACCCAGAACCTCGTAAGCCTCTTGAACGCGACGAAAGGCTTCTTCATCACCCTCTCTTGCATCAGGATGATAACGACGGGCCAGTTGGCGATAAGCCTGCTTAATTTCGGCTTCCTCGGCTTCCACCGAGAGGTCTAGAAAAGCGTAATAATCTTTTTCGGGATCGATCTTGGGACTCACGCCCACTCCTGCTCTGTTTTCACCAGGATAACGCTGATGTTATCATTGCCGCCGGCCGCATTCGCCTCCGCTACCAACTGAGCACAGGCATATTCCAATGAGGGTGCTTCATCGATAATACTCCACATTTCGTCATCGCACAAGAAGCCCCAAAGACCATCACTACAGAACAGCAATTCATCACCGTCCTGCAAAGCCTGCGTGAGCACGTCCACTTCCAAAGCGCCGCCCTGTCCCACCGCACGATACAACATATTTCGCTGGGGGTGCACCAATGCCTCCTCCGGACTCAGCTGCCCACTCTCAACCAACTGTCCCACGACCGAATGATCGGTAGTCAGCAGTTCAGGTGCCCTTCCTGCCCGGCGCAAATAAGCACGAGAATCCCCCACATGACCGATGAAAAGACGCATGCCCAGTACCAGACCACAGGTCAATGTGGTGCCACTCCCAGGTAAAGTCCGGCTTACCACCTGGTTAGCCTTAGCTAAAGCTGTCGCCATCACCTCTGTGAGCGAGGGTTGCGTCGCCGTGTGCACCGATCCGTTCAACAGCGGCTGATAGATCTCGGAAATCAAGTATCCGACCACCACCTTGCTTGCAAGAGCGCTCGCCGCCTCCCCAGCCTTATGCCCTCCCATACCGTCTGCCAGGACGAAGAGACCAAAGGGCGGCAAAGCATCGCTACTCTGTTGCTCACCCATGAAGACGAAAATACCATCTTCGTTATGAGGCCTCACCCGACCTGTATCCGTTAACCACGCCACCTCAAAACTGCCGGAATGGCGAAGAGTTCGCTCCTCATCTACGAGGGGCTCTGTTGTTGAGAACGTCGCCGACTCATCCTCGACTATCTCTTCGGATTCCTTATCCACGAGCACCT
>JBNGDR010000072.1:0-8488 GCA_049975685.1 Anaerolineae bacterium | reverse complement strand
GCCCCTCCTCCGTCAGCAGCCAATCTCGCAGTAGGCGGGCTGTACTTGTCTTGGAGGTGTCCTCTCGGATCACGGCGTAGACCTCTGTCGTGAGGGGATAGGAACCGTCGGCGATAGTCTTCGGTGTAGGGAACACATTATCGATGGCGATGAGCCGTAGGCCTTCAGTAGGCAAGATGTAGACTGTGTAGTAGTAGACGGAGTAAGCAATTCCTGCCGGATCCTCGGCGACGGCATTGACCGGTCCGATCATGGAGAGGAGCATCATTGTATCGAGATTCGGCGCGTTCAACATCTCTTCGCCTCGCATGACCAGGCTCTCCATCAGTTCCTGGCTGCCGGAATTGGGATTGCGGACGTAGGGTTGTATAGGTTGCCCCGTCTTCGTCCAGGTGGTCAGCCGGCCGGTATAGATATCGCGCAGGGTATCCATTGCTAACCCATTGACGGGGTTGTCCTGGTTGACGAAGAAGACGAAGGCATCGCGCGCGACGGGGCGAGCGTCCAGCACCACCCCCTCGCCCTTTGCGGCCTCCAGCTCATCATCGGAGGGCTCCCTGGCCACCAGGATGAAGTCGGCCCCACCCTGGATAAGATTTACGTAGGCGGTGTGGGTACCGGAATGCTGTAGGTCATAAAGCCATGCCTTACCCGAGACGTTGGGGGTGGGGTAGATGGCGTATTGACCGAGAAAATCCGTCCATTCACACGTGGCCCCTGAGATCTGACAGGCGACGAGCATCTGCAGTGGCTGGGCCGACGTGGAGCCATCGACAAGTGGGTAGTCGCTGGCGATGAGGCGTAAGGCATTTCCGTTGGGTGAGGAGGGCACGTTGAGAGGCTCAAAGACGCCTTTGCTGCGAGTTGGCGTGGGAGGCGGTCTCAGCGTGGGGGAGCAGGCGACTAGCAAGGTCAACAACGTCCAGGTGATGATGGGGATACCTTTACGTTTCATGGTGTACCTCGCATCGGTTTTCAGATCTCTGTATGGGAAGGATCAGTGAGACGAATCTAATTGTACGCCCGACCCGGTGGTTGGAAAAGTGAGAGTACAGAGGTTGGGAGCACTACACTTGTCACAGGGGCAAATCGATTGATACTTGTGATGTGAGCGAACAATCCAAGACTACGAAGGGGCCGCCCTCTCTTCAGACGCTGGAGGGAACCGTCGAGCGGCTCACCTTCCAGAACGAGGAGAACGGCTACACCGTCGCCAAGCTGGTGCCGGCCGGCAAATCCTACGAGGTGACTGCCGTTGGCCCCCTGGCGGGTGTTCAGGTGGGCGAGTCGGTGCGATTGCGCGGCCTCTGGACCACCCATCCCCGCTACGGGCGCCAGTTTGAGGTGCGTTCCTACACCGTGCGCCTGCCCGCGACGTTGGAGGGGCTCCGCAAATACCTGGGTAGCGGGCTCATCAAGGGCATCGGCCCCGTGAACGCGGGGCGGATCGTGGACTACTTCGGCCTGGAGACGCTGGAGGTTATCGAGGAGACACCTCACCGGTTGCGGGAGGTCCCCGGCATCGGTGAGAAGCGGACCGCGCGCATCACCGCCGCCTGGGAGGAGCAAAAGCAGATCAAGGAGATCATGCTCTTCCTCCAGGGCCACGGTGTGAGCACAGGGTTGGCGGTGAAGATCTACAAGAAGTATGGCGATGAGGCCATCGCTGTCGTGCGCAGCGATCCCTACCGGCTGGCGAAGGATATCTGGGGCATCGGCTTCAAGACCGCCGATAAGATCGCCCGTGAGCTGGGCATTGCAGTCGACGCGCCTGAACGTCTCCAGGCCGGGCTGCGCTATGTGCTGGGCACCTTCAGCGATGACGGCCACTGCTTTGCCACCCGAGAAGCACTCATCGCCACTGCCTCTGAGCTGCTGGAGGTGGGGCAGGGAGCATGCGAAGCGCAGCTGGATGTTCTTATTCGTATGGAGGAGCTCATCGTCGATGGGGAGGCCATCTATTTGCCCCCCTTCTTCTACGCCGAGCAGGGCGTGGCGAACAAGATCCGCCAGCTTTTGAGCCACCCTCGGGATCGTCTGGCCCTCTTTCGCGAGGTGGATTGGGAGGCCGCCTTCGGTTGGTTGGACGAGCGCCAAGGTGCGGCCGATAACGACGCCAATGCCTTCTCGCTGGCGGAACAACAGCGTGAAGCGGTGCGCATGGCCTTGACGGAGAAGGTGAGCATCCTGACCGGCGGTCCGGGCACGGGGAAGACAACCATCACGAGGTCTATTATCCAGCTTCTCAGGGTCAAGCGGAAGAAGGTTTTGCTGGCGGCGCCGACGGGTCGGGCGGCCAAACGTCTCTCGGAGGCGACAGGTCTGGGTGCGAAGACCCTCCACCGGTTGCTCGAATTCAGTCCTGGTGCCGGCAATCTCTTCCTACGCGATCAAGAGAATCCCCTCGATGCCGATATGATCATCGTGGATGAGGCTTCGATGATGGATGTGTTGTTGACCAACCATCTGCTCAAGGCCATCGAAGCAGGCCTTCATCTGCTATTGGTGGGCGATGTGGATCAGCTGCCCTCGGTGGGACCGGGCAGCGTCCTCCGCGATCTCATCGACAGCGGGGAGATACCCGTGACGCGGTTGGAGACCATCTTCCGCCAGGCCGAAGAGAGCTACATCGTCGTTAACGCTCACCGTATCAACCGGGGAGAGATGCCTATCTTCGAGGATGCGCGCGACTTCTATCTCTTCCGCATGGCGGACGCCGAGGAGGCCGCCGACTGGATCCTGGATATCGTCGCCGAGCGTATCCCTCGCACCTTCGGCTATGATCCTGATACCGAGATCCAGGTGCTCAGTCCCATGCATCGGGGTGCTGCGGGGGTGGGGAGCCTGAACGGGCGCCTACAAGAGCGGCTTAACCCTTCATCCGAGAACAAGGCCGAGTATTCAACGGGGCGGCGTGTCCTCCGCGTGGGCGACCGGGTGATGCAGATCCGCAACGACTACGACCGCCAGGTCTTCAACGGGGACATGGGACGCGTCGTCGACGTGGATCTGGAACAAAGCCAGCTCGTCGTTGACTTCGAGGGGGTGGGAGTGATCTACGAGTTCACACAGCTCGACGAGCTCGTTCACGCCTATGCCGTGAGCATCCACAAGTCGCAGGGTTCCGAATTCCCTGCCGTCGTCGTCCCCATTCTCACACAACACTATGTCATGTTGCAGCGGAACCTGCTCTACACCGCGGTGACGCGGGCGCAGGAACTGGCGGTCCTGGTGGGGAGCTACCGGGCCATCGCCATCGCTGTGCATAATGACAAGATCGCTCAGCGAAACACGAAATTGGCGGAGCGGCTGCGAGCCTCCTCACCCCCTCAAATGCTGGCGCGGTCACCCGGGGCCAATAGGCCCCTGGGCTCTGGGGAGACCGACCAGAGCTAGGTTGAACGAGGAGGTGGGTTGGATGAAAAGGTGGGATGCATTTCTGCCAAAACACGCTGCGTCCCTACCTCGGATAGTCGGTTGAACATTTGCACCATTGTCTCTGCACGATGACGTGAGCCCTGTTCCTTCCACCAGATGAGGGTTTCTCGCATGGCCCCCCATAGATATGCTGCGATGAAGCCCACCGGCATATCCAGGTTCTCACCGCTCGCGTCCACCTGCGCCTGGATAATACGCTTAAAAAGAGAGACGAAGATTTTCCGGAATTGTTCCAACACCCGAGATCCGCAACGACCACTGATAATGGCCCAGTACATGTCGGAGTGCTCTTCTGCCAGATTGAAGAGCACCGCCGCCACGTCTTCCACGTGGACCGTTGTCTCCTCAAGACGAACCAAGAACGCTTCCTGAACCTCGTCGGCGAAATCTCCGGTTACCTCGAGTAGTAGATCGTCCTTATCCTGATAGTGCAGATAAAAGGTGGTGCGCCCCACGTTGGCGCGCTCGGCGATCTCCTCTACGGTAATCGGATTGTAACGTTTTTCCATGATCAGTGACAGCAGCGCCTCTTGTAGTGCCTTGCGAGTGCGCTGAACTCGGCGATCTACGCGGTGTTTCATAAATCCTCCCTTGACAAATAATCAAACGCTGTGTAAAATAATGAACGTCGTGTTCATTATAGTCCGGGTTTTCTTATCCGTCAATCTGGTACATACATCTTAATTCTGTAATTCCTTGTGCAACGTCCTTATTAGGTCTGATCGTCAGGGTTTGATCTCCTTGGTGTTTCAGAATTCCTGATAGACGTTGCACTTTAGTTTTCTGGAGGCGTGAGGATATTGTGACTCTAGTGACATCTGAGATAATGACAGCTACCACCCGGAAGAGACGTGAGGAAGCGCGGTCCTTCATACAGTTGCGTGACGTTGTGAAAGTTTATGAGAGCGCCGCCGGGCCTTTTACGGCTCTCAAAGGCATCACAGTCGATATTAGGCTGGGCGAGTATGTGGGTATCATTGGTAAGTCTGGTGCGGGTAAATCCACGCTGCTTAATATGCTTACTGGCGTGGATCACCTCACCGGAGGCGAGGTGATCGTCAATGGTACTGACGTACACGCGCTCAACGAGACAGAGCGCGCACTCTGGCGTGGGCGTAATATTGGGGTTATCTACCAATCTTTTGAGCTACTCCCCACGCTATCTCTCATCGACAACGTTTTGCTGCCCATGGATTTCTGTGGACTCTACCAGGGACAGGCGAGCATCGACCGCGCCAAGGCTCTTCTCGACCAGGTCGGATTGGCTGGACATATGTACAAGCCGCCGACGCGTATCTCAGGTGGACAGAAACAACGCGTTGCCATCGCCCGGGCTCTTGCCAACGATCCCCCCATCATTGCCGCCGACGAGCCCACGGGTAACCTCGATTCCGTCACCGCCGATGGCATCTTCGCGCTCTTCGACGAATTGATTGAACAGGGTAAGACCCTCATCATGGTCTCTCACGACCGCAGCCTGGCCCATCGTGTGACGCGTGTGCTCCACATCACCGATGGATTGTTGACTCACGAAGAAGAAGGAGGCCGCCAGTAATGTCGTCACGTGTTGGGTTCAAGAAAGTTTCTTCGACTGCGCTGACCGAAGATCGCGCCCCTCTTATCCAGATGCAGAACATCGTCAAGATCTTCCGCACACCCGCTGGTGATTTCCCCGCACTGAGGGGCATTGACGTGAATTTCTACGAGGGCGAGTTCGTCAGCGTGGTGGGGAAATCGGGGAGCGGCAAATCGACGTTGATTAATATGCTCACCGGCATCGATCACCCGACTTCTGGCTCCGTCATCATCGCTGATACGCCCATCCACACACTCAATGAGAGCAGGATGTCACGGTGGCGAGGACGCAATCTGGGCATCGTCTTTCAATTCTACCAGCTACTGCCCACGCTGACGCTGTTGGAAAATATCTTGCTACCCATGGATATCGCTGACGTCTATGCGCCTGCCGAGCGGGAGGAACGGGCTATGGCTCTCCTGGATATGGTGGGGTTGGCGGATCATGCCCATAAGATGCCCGGGGCTGTCTCCGGTGGGCAGCAGCAGAGCGCGGCCATCGCCCGCGCGCTGGCCAATGATCCACCCATCATCGCGGCCGATGAGCCCACGGGCAACCTGGATACGCGCGCTGCCGAAAGTGTCTACGATCTCTTCGAGGATCTGGTGGAACAGGGCAAGACCATAATCATGGTGACCCACGATCCGACGCTGGCGGAACGGACCAATCGCACATTACTTCTGGCTGACGGTGAGGTCATTAACGCCACCATCGCGGACATCCTTTCCGTGCTAGATCACCAACAGATGCTTGAAGCGACCCGTCGTGCTCAGATGCGCCGCTTTGCACCCGGAGAGACCATTATTCGGGAAGGCGACGTCAACGACACACTTTACCTGATTGCAGCGGGCGATGTGGAGATCACGCTGGGGGAGAGGGGGCGTCAACGGACCGTAGCCCGGCTCGGGCCGGGACAGTATTTCGGCGAAATCGGGCTCCTGCAGCCGGGGGGCGCTATCGCGAGCGTGCGGGCCGCGCTCTCCACACCCGTAGAGACCATTGCGCTGGGGCGCGAGGTGCTTGTTCAGCTTCTGGAACAGGCGCAGGCTCTCCGCGAGGAGATCATGCGCGTGGCGGAATCTCGCACGGCGGAGAATCGCTCACTTCGCCAGAGAATGACCCCTGTTCAGGAGGGCTACCATGTCTCTTAGACCTCGCTGGCGCAAGACCCTGCTGGATCTTTGGGATAATAAACTACGAACGTTGTTGGTCGTGGCCTCCATTGCCGTTGGTGTCTTTGCCATCGGTATGATCGCCGGGAGCTACGTTATCATTTCGCAGGATATTCGCGCCGATTACGCCAGTGTCAATCCTGCTAATATAGAGATCGTTACCGATGCTTTTGAGCCAGGCTATCTCAAGACCATCCGGCGGCTTGACGGCGTCGCTATGGTGGAAGGACGGCGGCAGGTCACCGTGCGGGTGGAGACCGCTCCGGACGTCTGGGAAGAGCTAACCCTGGAGGCCATTCACGACTTTGAAGAAGCGCAGATCAATCAGCTACGCTCTCTGGCGGGTGTGTCTGCGCCAAGGAATCGTCAGGTCATTCTGGAGGGGAAAACGCTGCAACAGCTGGGCTTCGCTCTCGGTGAGGAACTGCTCATTGAGCTGCCCGACGGCACACAGCGTGATCTGCCCATTGTCGGTGTAGCACAGGACCCGACGTATAGCTATGGGGCCATCCTGGGCGATGCCAAGGGTTACATCACTTACGAGACGTTGAGCTGGCTTCATCAGCCGCTGAGTCTCAACCGCCTCTATATCACCCTCTCCGAACGCCCCGACGACAAACGGCATATAACCGAGATGGCCGGCGTCATCGCCGAGCGAGTGGAACGCAATGGGCGTCAGGTCTATGACACGGCGCTCTCCGGACGTACCGAACACCCGCTGGCGTCCATCCTGCAAGCTCTGCTTGGTGTGCTGAGCATCATGGGTGTGCTGGTGCTCTTTTTGAGCGGTGCTCTGATTGCCAATACCATGACGGCCCTCTTCAACCAGCATCTTCGCCAGGTTGGTGTGATGAAACTCGTAGGCGCGCGCCGGATACAGATCATCGGTATGTACCTGGTACTGATCAGTATCTTTGGTTTCATCGCTCTGGTCATTGCGTTACCTTTGAGTAGCTGGGCTGCCTACGAACTCGCAGATCTGGCTGCCGAGATCGTCAATGTGCAACTCCAAGACTTCCGTGTAGTGCCATTGGCTGTGGTTATCCAGGCAGTGGTGGCGGTCCTGGTGCCTATCGGGGCGGGGATGCAGCCGGTACTCAAAGGCTCGCGCGTCACCGTACAGGAGGCCATTGGCGGGACAGGTTTGAATAATGAGCAATCGTCCCGAGGGTGGCTGAGTCGTCAACTGGCGCGTCTGCGAATCCTCTCGAGACCTGTGATCCTCTCCATCCGCAATACCTTTCGCCGCAAGGGACGACTTGCGTTGACGCTCTTTACGCTGACGCTGGGTGGGGCGATTTTCATCGCCGTCTTCAATACACAGACCTCGCTCAATCTCAAGATCACGGAACTGGGTCGTTATTTTCTGGCCGATGTCAATCTGGACTTCGGTCAACCCTACTCCATCAGTACTGTTGAACGGCACGTCTCGCGTATTCCAGGTGTGGAGCGTGTCGAGGCATGGGTGATAACCTCGGCTGAACGCCTCTATTCGGGTGATCGTCCATCGGATCGCGTTGCCATCCTCGCGCCACCGGTCAACAGCGACTTGCTGGAACCCATCGTTCAGGAAGGTCGTTGGTTGCAACCCGGTGATACCAACGCTGTGGTTGTCAACGACGCTTTCTGGGACGAAGATCCTGATCTTAAACCGGGTGACCGGTTGCGCCTCGACGTGGGTGGTAAGGAGCAGGACTGGCGTGTCGTGGGTATCTTCCAGTATGCGGGAAGCGGCGAGCTGTTGGCTTATGCTAATTACGATTACCTGGCTCGGGAGTTGAACCTGAATAACCGTGCTTCTGCCTTTCGCATTGTCACCACACAACATGATCTTGGTTACCAGCAGCGCGTCAGCCAGAGGGTCGATCGCTATTTTCGCGATCGGGGTTACTACGTTCGACAGGTGGAGGCTGGCAATACGCTGAGCACCACTATTGGCGATCTCTTCGGCATTCTCACAGCTGTTTTGTTGGTCATGGCTTTACTTACGGCCCTCGTCGGTAGTATTGGGCTGGCGGGGACGATGAGCATGAATGTCCTGGAACGCACACGTGAGATTGGTGTATTACGCGCCATTGGTGCCCATGATCTTCTCGTGATGCGACTTGTTATCGTCGAAGGTGCTATTATCGGTTTCATCAGCTATGGCCTGGCCGCATTGCTCTCCTTTCCCATTACGCAGATGCTCTCTAACGTCATCAGCCTGGCTATCTTCAACGCACCTGCTGATGCCGCTTTTACCTTTGAGGGCTTTCTTATCTGGATGGGGGTGGTGCTTTTACTGTCCGTAACGGCCAGCATC
>JBNGDR010000071.1:0-8504 GCA_049975685.1 Anaerolineae bacterium | reverse complement strand
GGCGAAGAGGGCGAGAAGAAATAGCTTTTGTCGAAAGTCACCCGAGCGAGACGAGGATACCGTCCTCGTCTCGTTTTGGATCACGCCTCTTCCGTGATCTGAGCGGTCCAGGCCTGGAAGAGGGTTAGTCCAATTATCAACATCTCTCCACCCACGTAGATGAGGATGAGCAACAACAGATCCTCCCGGTTCAGGCGAAGGGCACTCCCCAATGTACCCAGGGCGTAGAGGCCGAGGAGGATCTCACCCCATAAGGAGCGATCTATGCGGGGCTGGTAACGTTGTCTCCGCCATCTACCACGTCGCTTCCCTAGTTTGAACTTGGGCGTCCGCTTGAACTCTCCACCCCAGTGAAGGAGTCCGTCGATAATTGCACGTGTGTTCGTCCAGGCCAGACCTACGCCAGCGAACATAAGGAAGGGATAGTAAAGGATTCTGGACAACCAGTCATCGTAAAGGGCCATCTGTCCCAGGAGGTAGAGCGCCGGTGGCACGCTCACGATGATGCCCAGAGTGGTCGCCAGCTCGGGCAATCGAGGATCCAGAAGTGTCATGGGCAAGGTGAGTAGCAACAGCAGTAGAAAGAGAGGTTGGGTAAAATAGCCACTGAGGTGTAATACCCCCATCACTTTCTGGGTGAAATTCAGCCTTGGAGAGCGTAGCAGGGGGATCAGCAGCTTGCGGAAACTCTGTGTGGCGCCCTTTGCCCAGCGATATTGCTGTTCTTTGAAAGCGGAGATCAGAGGGGGGAGTTCGGCTGCGGCCGTGACGTTGGGCAGGTAGAGAGCTTGCCAGCCCTGTAGCTGCGCCCGGTAGCTGAGATCTAGATCCTCCGCGATGGTGTCGCTGGTCCAACCGCCGGCCTCTTCAATGGCGCGACGTCTCCAGACACCCGCTGTCCCGTTGAAGTTTATCAGGAGCCGGGAGCGATTGCGGCCGATATGTTCGACGGTGAAGTGAGCATCCAGTAGCAATGCCTGGATGCGCGTTACGAGGGAGTACTCGGCGTTGAGGTGAGTCCAGCGAGCTTGTACCATCCCCAACTTGGGATCGCTTGTAAAATAGGGGACCGTTTGCCGAAGGAAATCCGGTCGCGGGTGGAAGTCGGCGTCAAAGATGGCGATGAATTCGCCCCGGGCCTGGCGTAATCCGGCGGTCAAGGCCCCGGCCTTATGTCCTTGTGAATGATCCCGATGTAGCAGGTATATATCCCGGCCCTTTCGCCGAAGTTCAGCGCTCTGCTTGTGCACAATGGTGGTGGTGATATCGTCGGAGTCATCGAGTATCTGAATCTCCAGACGATCATCTGGCCAGTCGAGCGCTGCCACAGCCTGGATGATGCGCCGCGCGACGTAACGCTCGTTACGCAGGGGTATCTGCACGGTTACGGTGGGCAGCTGGGTGTCGACCAGCGCCGGTAGGGGTGGGGTACTCTCGCGGCGGTGCCAAAGGTAGAGCAGGATGAGTAGAACGATGTGGAGGGCGTACAAGGCCAGACCTAGCAGAACCGCAGTGTAAAGGTGGCCAATGGCTTGGGTTAACATCGTAGGGTCAGTTCTCTCCATGTTCGCACGGTAGAGGATAGTATAACAGCTTCCGCCATCTGCACATCTGACCAGCGCTCGTTTTCTTCAATCCCTTGCTTGAGGGCGGGATTTACTACCTTTGGACTTCAGGAGGATCGTCTATTGACAGATCTCCGCAGGTGGTTAACAATTGCATCTGGATGCTGTCCCAGTCCCAAGCACGGTGTCTTTGGCCGCCTGACCTCGCTCCTTTTTCCTTGAATTAGGTGTAGGATAGTTTATAATAGGGGACGGAGAAGTATTCAATTGATCACGGACTGGAGCAGCTGATCAGAATAATGTGGGGCCATCAATGCAAGTTGTGGTAGAGTTCTCAGGCATATCCAGGATTGTGACTAAGGAACGGCAGATTACTCTAGATCTCCCAGACGGTACCAGTTTTCAGGATCTTGTGGAAGTCCTGAGCTTCAGGTACCCTGGGTTGGTTGGACAAGTCATCGATCCGGCCGACCGAACATTATACGCTTCGAATTTATTCAACCTCAACGGTAAGCACATGATCCGCCCGGATGCTATGGTCGGGGAAGGTCCTCAGGATGGCGATCGTCTTATGTTGATGTCTGTGTTGGCTGGAGGGTGACCTCTCGCCAATCTGGCGTTATCACTCAGTTTGAGCGTAGGAGGGAGCTACGTATGTATGGATATCACGGCAAGATTCTGCACATTGATTTGACTGAGCGCAAGCATTGGGTTGAGGAGAAACCCGAGGCGTGGTACAAGATCTACATCGGTGGCGTTTCGATGGCCACCCGGCTTTGCTGGGAGAACATCGAACCGGGGTGTGATGCCCTCTCCCCGGAGAATCCCGTCTGTTTTGCCAACGGCATCTTTGCGGGAACCCCGGTTCCCGTGGGTGGCAAGTACGGGTTGGCATCCAAGTCGCCGCTCACGGGTTTCATAGGTGATAGTCTTTCGGGCAGCTGGTTCTCTATCGCTCTCAAGCGTGCAGGTTGGGATGGGGTGGTCATCCACGGCGCCAGTGATGAGTGGGTGAACATCTTCATTGATGATGAGCGGGTGCAGTTCCGCGATGCCGAGCATCTTCTGGGTCTCAACACCTTCGAGACGGAGGAGGCTATCCGCGAAGAGATGGGCGACGATCAGGTGCGTTCTGCCACCATCGGGCCGGCGGGCGAGAATATGGTGCGCTACGCCAACGTGACCAACGACGGACGCCAGGCCGGTCGGACGGGGCACGGGATGGTGTGGGGCTCGAAGAAGCTCAAGGCTGTCTCTGTCCGGGGGACAAAGGGCGTCCGTGTTTACGATCCCGAGAAATTGATGGAGCTCTCCTTCCAGATCACCGAGGCGTCTCAGGGACCTCACACCTCGAAGTATCGCCTTCTGGGTACTGTGACCAACGTCCTCAACATGAACAAGATCGGTTTGCTGCCCACGCGTAACTACCAGGAGGGTGTCTTCGAGGATGCCGAGATGGTGAGCGGCGAGTATCTTGAGGAGCATCATAAGGTAAAGAAGATCGCCTGTGCACAGTGCCCCATCGCTTGCGAGCAGGTGTCTGTCGCCAAGACCGGCCCCTGGAAGGGTGCCATGACGGGTATCGAGTACGAGTGTCTCTTTGCCAACGGTCCGAACCTGGGCATCAACGACATGAACGCTGTCATCAAGCTCATCGACATCGCCGACGAGAGTGGGATGGATGCCATGAGCAACGGCGTGACCATCGGTTGGGCCATGGAGTGCTTCGAGCGCGGCGTTTTCACGAAGGAGGATTTCAAGTGTGAGAAGTACCCGGAGGGGTTCGAACCTACCTTCGGCAACGCCGAGGCGGCCATTACGTTGGCGGAGATGATCCGTGACCGTGAAGGTATCGGCGATCTGCTGGCGGAGGGCACGCGCATCGCCAGCCGTCGCATCGACGAGGAACGGGGTACGGAGACCTACAAATGGGCCATGAACACCAAAGGGCTGGAGGCTCCGGGCTACGATCCCCGTGGCCTCAAAACCTTCGCGGTGGGGTTGGCCGTGGGCACCCGGGGTGGATGCCACAATCGCACGGCTGCTTACGACCCCGATATCAAGGGCTGGGTGGATCGTTTCGCCGTTGACGAGACCCGGGGCGAGCTGGCTAAGAGCACCGAGGAGTATGCCGCCGTCTATGACACCTTGCCCCTCTGCAAGTTCATCCGTCGCTGCTTTACCGGCAAGGCCGACAGGGCTGGAGCCTGGCCCGCCATCGCCGAGCTCATCAACGCCACCACCGGTTGGGACTTCGGCTATGACGACGTCGATCTTATCGGCGAGCGCGCTCATACTATCAAGAAGGCTTTCAACATCCGCGAGGGGTGGACTCGCGCTGATGACGATCTCCCCTATCGCTGGAAGCACGATCCCATGACCAAGGGGCCCTCGGCGGGTCACGTGGTCACCCAGGAAGAATTGGAGTATCTGAAGGACCTCTATTACGAGGCCAAGGGTTGGACGAAAGACGGGCTCATTCCCAAGGAGAAGCTCATCGAGCTGGGAATGGACGACGTGGCTGAAGAGATCGGAGTGTGAGGAGGAGATCCATATGGTTACATCGACGTCGAAATATCAGTACGTGACCTGTGACCCGGAGAAGTGTGTAGGGTGCCAGCTTTGTGAGTACATCTGCTCCTACACGAAGACGGGTGAGTTCAATACCTATCGCAGTCGTATCCGTACGGTGCGGGTGGACGAGATCCTGATGACGGCCATCGCCTGCCGTACCTGCGAGGACGCGCCCTGCGTTATCGCCTGTACACGCGACGCGCTGGAGCAGGACCCGGTGACCGGCATCATCAGCATCGATGCTGAACGCTGCGATGGATGCGCCTGGTGTATTGAGGCCTGTGATTTCGGTGCCATCTCCATCAATCCGGAGACCAAGATGGCCGAGATCTGCGATCTCTGTCAGGACGAGGAGGAGCCGCAGTGTATCAAATGGTGTCCCAAGGACGCGTTGGAGCTCACCACACCCGATCGCCGGGCTCAGCGTTCGCGCCGCGCGCGGGTTATCGAGGAGACGGTGGGGAAGTAGGGACCGGGGACGGGTTCTGAGATTCAATGTGTAACATCGAGGAGCTATAGTGTGGTAAAGAACAAAGGTAATGGTCAGGGTGAGGGTCAAGGACCGCGCATTGGTGTTTACGTTTGCCATTGTGGGTCGAACATTGCAAGCGTGGTGACGCCGTCGGAGGTGGTGGAGTACGCCAGGACGTTGCCCGGTGTCGTCATTGCCAAGGAACATCGTTATATGTGCTCCGACCCCGGTCAGAGTCTTATTCAGGAGGATATCAAGGAGTACGGTCTGGACCGGGTGGTGGTGGCGGCGTGCAGCGTTGCCATGCACGAGCCTACCTTTCGCTCCTGTATCTCCGGTGCCGGGCTTAACCCCTTCATGTTTGAGATGGCGAACATCCGGGAGCACGACTCCTGGGTGCACTCCCACGAGAAGGAGGCCGCTGTTGAGAAGGCGAAGGAGATCGTTGCTTCGGCGGTAGCCAAGGTTTCCTACGTCCGGCCACTGCAACGCTTCAAGGTCCCTGTGACCAAGCGGGCGGTCATTATCGGTGGTGGCATTGCCGGTATCAGCGCCGCGTTGGATCTGGCAGATATGAAGATTGATACCTATCTGGTCGAGAAAACCCCCACCATCGGGGGGCGGATGGCCCAGCTGGACAAGACCTTTCCTACCATGGATTGCTCCATATGTATTGAGGCGCCCAAGATGGTGGACGTGGGCAAGAACCCCTACATCCATCTGATGTCCTACTCCGAGGTGGTCGAGGTCAACGGTTACATCGGCAACTTCCAGGTCAAGGTGGAGCGGAAGCCCCGCTACGTAGATCTCGACAGATGTACCGGCTGTGGACTCTGCGCCGAGGTATGCCCTATCGATGTGCCCAACGAGTTCGAGGAGGGGCTGGGGCCACGTAAGGCCATCTACGTTCCCATGGATCAGGCTGTACCCTCCATCTACACCATCGATCGCGACGCTTGTATCGAGTGTTACAAGTGTGTGGAGGCGTGTGGCGAGCTGGACGCCATCAACTTCGCGCAGGAGCCGGAGATCGTTGAGTTGGACGTGGGGACCATTATCGTCGCCACGGGCTACGACACCTGGGACCCCACAGAGATTGAGGAATACGGCTTCGGCGAGTACGATAACGTTACGACGATGATGGAGATCGAGCGTTTGCATTGTGCCGGGGGGCCAACCGTGGGCGAGTTTGTCCGCCCCTCTGATGGTAAGGTTCCTCAGAGTCTGGGGCTCATCCAGTGCGTGGGTTCGCGAGATAAACGCTATAATGAGTACTGCTCGGGCTTCTGCTGCATGTACACCATCAAGAACGCGCTTCTCCTTAAATGGCTCTACCCGGAGATGGATATTACCATCTTCCGCATCGATATCCGCACGCCGGGCAAGACCTACGAGGAGTTCTACGAGCGCGCCCGACAGGCGGGCATTCACTTCATCCAGGGGCGCCCTTCGGAGATCTTCGAGGACCCCGAGACCAAGAATCTCATCGTCCGATCGGAGAACATTGGTCTGGGGAGACCGGTGGAGCTGGAGTTCGAGATGGTGGGGTTGGCCACGGCCGCTGTTCCCAGCGACGGGGCTTTTGAGCTGGGGCGCACGCTGACCGTGCCCAATGACGTCCACGGCTGGTTCCTGGAGTCCCATCCCAAGCTCAAACCGCTGGATACGCCTACCGAGGGTATCTATCTGGCGGGCTCCGCTCAGGGCCCCAAGGACATTCCCCAGAGCGTCTCGCAGGGCAGCGGTGCGGCTGGACGGGCCTCGCGGGTGCTTTCCAGCGATACCTGGGAGATCGATCCCATCGTCGCTTACGTCTGGCCCGATCGCTGTATCAACGCGCGCGGGGGGAAGTGTGATATCTGCGCGCAGGCCTGCCCCTACGGTGCTATCGTCAACAAACCCGGCTCGGGCGAGCCGACGACCGTTGTCCCCGCTAAGTGTCACGGTTGTGGCACCTGCGTCGCGGAGTGCCCGCAGAATGCCATCACCCAGCAACACTTCACTGACGCGCAGATTCTGGCACAGATCCACGCGCTGCTGGCCCACCGTCCCGAGGAGAAGGTTCTGGCCTTTACCTGCCGCTGGTGCAGTGGTATGGGCGCCGATAACGCCGGGACGAGCCACTTCGAATATCCGGCCAACACGCGCAACATCATGGTCATGTGTGCCGGTCGTGTGGATGCGGACTTCGTGATGGAGGCCTTCAGACTGGGGGCGGGGGCAGTGCTGGTGAGCGGCTGCCACCCCCAGGACTGCCATTACATCACCGGCCGGCAGCACGCGGGTGAGCGGATGGAGCGCGTGGCGAAACAGCTGGAGCGAATGGGGATCACCCCGGAACGCTTCCGAGTGGAGTCCGTTTCGGCCACCGAGGGCGCGAAGTGGTCGCGCATCATGAAGGAGATGAGCACCACGGTGCGCGAGATGGGGGTCGAAGCCATTCGGGAGGAGAATGAGCAGGCGCGTCCCAAGCTGGGTCGGAAATTACGGCGGATGGCGGAGGTTCCCGACGTGCAGCGGGTGCTGGCCGTCGAGGAGGATGCCGAGCCCGAAACCAGGCGTGTCAAGGAGAAGGTGCACTGATGGCGAACGAGATGAACCCCTTCCTGGTCGAGGTCCTTAACACCCCCGGAGGGGCACAGGTTCTACAATGTTACCAGTGCGGCACCTGTGCCGCTTCCTGTCCCGTCCTCGACGAGATGGAGTACGGTCCCCGGCGGATCATGCACATGATCCAGGCGGGTATGAAGGACGAGGTACTTACCGCTCATGATATGTGGTTCTGCGTCTCCTGTTATTCCTGCGCTAACCGTTGCCCACGCGGTATCGAGATCACCGATCTAATGGCGGCTCTGCGCAATATGGCACTGACCCAGGGCTACGCCGACGACAAAGAGGCCGAGTTTGGTCAGGCCTTCGCCGAAACGGTGAAGACGCACGGGCGTATGTTCGAACCCGAGTTGATGTTGCGGTACTATCTCCGCACGTGGGATATCAAGGGGCTGTTGAGTATGGTTCCCTTGGGAATTCAGATGTTGCTCAAGGGCAAGCTGCCCTTCCTGCCGGAGCGGGTACGCAATCCTAAGGAGGTGCGGGAGCTGGCAGGCGCGGCCCCGAACCCACCGCCCAAACGACGGCCTACCGGCGAGGGTGCCAGATCCGGCGCGTGGCGCCCCTGGCTCGTGGGGGCGTTGACGGCGTTGCTGGGGGCTACCATCAGCGGTGCCCTCTGGCTGAGCGGTGACAGGGAGGGGCGAGGATGAGATACGCATATTATCCCGGGTGTAGTCTGCTCTCGGGTGCCAAGGAATACGATCTGTCACTCCGCGTGGTCTTTGAGCGTCTGGGTGTCGAGATACACGAGATTGAGGATTGGAGCTGCTGTGGCGCCGTTCACGTTGACGTCAACGATCTGGAGGCTGGTGTGACGCTGCCCGCGCGCAACCTCGCGCTGGCGGAGGCTCAGGGCTTTGAGGCCATCGTGGCCCCGTGCAGCGGCTGCTACAAGAACCTGCGGCGCGCCAGCAAGGTCGTCGCCGAAAGCCGGGCAACGCGCCGGCGGGTCAACGAGAGTCTGGGGGCCGAGTTGCAGCTGGAAGGTAACATGGAGGTGCTGCATCCCCTTTACGTCCTCCTCAATGACGTGGGTCTGGCGCGTGTGGAAGCCGAGGTGCGCCGTCCCCTGACTGGACTCAAGGTCGCCAGCTACTACGGTTGTATGTTGACCCGCCCGAAGGACGAATTCGACAGCCCTGAGAAACCCAAGGGACTCGATCGCCTGATGGCTGCATTGGGAGCCGAGCTGGTGGATTATCCTATGAAGGCGAAGTGCTGTGGCGGCGCGTTGGCTCTCTCCCACTCGGGTGTCACGGCCAAATTGACAGGTAACGTTC
>JBNGDR010000070.1:0-8532 GCA_049975685.1 Anaerolineae bacterium | reverse complement strand
CGCCGGGTGGACACCAGCGATGGCCCGCCAGGGACCGGGGCCCTTGCCCCCCGTCACCCTGCTAAAGGCGTAGTAGGCCAACCCGCTCTGGGAGCGGACGCTCTCGCCCAGACGCCCCATCATCCCAAAGGTGCCCAGGACGGTGTTCGCCACATGGCAGGCCATGAAATCGGGTGACTCGCGCGCGGGGCCGGGCCAACCCAGATTCAGGTCGCTCTGAATCTTCTCCGGGATGCCCAACCGCCGCTCCCGGATGGTTTCAAGGGGGGGGACCTCGGGCAGCGGCGCACGCTCCGGGCGGGTACCCTCCCAATCACCGAAGGCCTGCCGCACCGCTTCTACGACTTCCCGGGCCTTGACCGCGCCGATAACAATGATCACCATCCCTTGCGGCGAGAAATAGCGACCGTGAAAGGCTCCCAGATCCTCCCGGGTGAGCGGCTCGACGGTCTCTAGATAACCGTCACTGCTGTGATGATAGGGATGCGTTTCCGGATAGGCCAGTTCGTGGAAGATGCGTGAGGCCATACGACGAGTGTCGTGGACCCGCTCACGGATATCCGTAAGGATCTCGGCCCGGGCACGCTCCACCTGCTCGGGAGCGAAGGCGGGGTTGCGTAACACATCATTAAGAATGTCCAGCAACAGGGGCAGCTGGTCAGCCAGAGCCTTCGCCCCAAAGGTGGTGATGTGTGCTCCAGAACTCAAACCAAAGTTCGCACCCACCGACTCTACTTCTTCGTAAAGAGCGTCGAAGGGACGAGTCTCCGTCCCTCGTTCCATCACATCGGTCGTGAAGCTGGCAAGACCGGCCTGCTCCGGGCTCTCGTCCTCGGAGCCCGCTTCCAGGTAGCCGTTGACCACCACGGCGGGACTGGCAAAGTTCTCACGCGCCAGGACCGTGATACCGTTGGGTAGCGTCTGGCGGAGCGTATCGTCGGGACCCGGAAGCGCAGGGCGACGAGAATAAGTCTTCGATCGGGGCATAGAACCTCCAGAGTGAATTACGAATGAAAAAGTACAAAGTACAAATGACAAATGGGCCAATAGCGAAGCTATCTTTGGGAATTACGGAGGATAGCACCAAGGTTTACTTATTTGTCATTTTGAATTCATTCATTTGTCATTGACACGTAGTATCCCACCGTCCGGTTCTGCTTCTGAAGGTACTCCTGAGCCACGCGCATGACATCCTCAGCCGTGACCTCCTCCAACCTATCCAGGTACCGCACAAACCAGGTGTGGGAAGCGACAATCTCGCTGAAACCCAGCCAGAAGGCTTGATTCGTGATGCTCTCGCTGGAGTAGGCAAAGAGCGCCCGTGCCTGGCGCTTGGCCTTCTCCAATTCCTCCTGTGCGATGGGCTCCGCCTGCACGCGCGCCACCTCCTCCAGGATCGCCTCCTCAACCTCGCTATGTGTGTGCCCCGGTAAGAGGGTAGTCATGATACGATAAAGACCTGGATCAACCGTAGGAATGATCTGGGCATTGATGTTCGCCGCCAGATCGCGGGCCACGACGGCCCGGTATAGCCGACTCGTGTGGTTGGTAAGGTTACCTCGTCCCACCAGCGATCCCGAACTCCCCGCGAGTACCGTGCTGAGCACCGTCAGTGGGAAAAAATCGGGATGCGCCGCCTGGGGCACATGATAGGCAAGACTCAGGTAATCCGTACCCGCCATCCCCTCGACCACGACACGCCGCTCCCCTCGTTGGGGCGGCTCCTCGGCGGTCACCTCAGGAATCTCAGGCCCCTCTGCCAACCGCCCAAAGTATCTCTCGATCACACGTAACATCTCGCCCGCGTTGAAATCGCCAGCAGCGGCAATGACGGCATTGTTCGGCGTATAATAAGTTTGATAATGAGCGTAAAGATCATCTCGCGTCATCGTCTCCAGATCGAAGAGATACCCAATGACCTCGTGACCATAGGGATGGGCGCGATAGGCAGCCGACGCGAGCTCCTCCTCCAACATGAAGGTAGGGTCATTCTCGTGCCCCTGGCGCTCGCTGATGATGACGGTGCGCTCCGACTCCACCTCCTCCTGCTCAAAGAGCGCATTGGACATGCGGTCGGATTCAATGTCCAGCGCCAACGACACCTTGCTCGCCGGGAGGGTCTCGTAATATGCAGTGAAATCATACCACGTCATGGCATTGAAGGCTCCGCCCTCGCGTGAAAGGGTCTGATCTAGCCTGCGCCGGGGCCAACGCTCCGTCCCTTTGAACAACATGTGCTCCACCCAGTGCGAAGCACCCGTGATGCCCAGGCGCTCGTTACGACTCCCCACCCGGTACCAGACCCAGAAACTCGTCACCGGTGCGGTATGGCTCTCCCGCACCAGGACGGTCAGCCCGTTACCTAACGTGGTCTTCAGTAGATTCACCTATACCTCCTCTAGAAATACGGTGAGCAGGGAGCAGGGAGCAGAAATCAGGGATCAGGGGGTAGCCTACCAGACGTCTTGTCTGATCCAAAATTCTCCTTGATTCCGTCTCGTCTCTCGCTCAGAGGGGCTCGACGCCCTCGCCATCATACCCACGCCCAATGCCCCGATACTGGAAGCCCAGCTCGCGCACGGCGGCGGGATCGTAAATGTTACGTCCATCCACCAGCACCGGCTGCTTCATCAAAGCCTTAATACGTTCCAGGTCCAGGTGCTTGAACTCATTCCATTCCGTCACCAGGATGAGCGCATCGGCACCCTCGGCTACCTCATAGGCGTCATCAGCAAAATCGACCTCCGGCAGGAGACGCCGCGCGTTGTCCATAGCAGCGGGATCGTAGGCCCGCACCTTCGCGCCTTCGCGGATGAGGTTACGAGCAATCTCGATAGAGGGCGCGTCGCGCATATCGTCGGTTCGGGGCTTGAAGGCCAGACCGAGCAACCCCACCGTCTTGCCCTTGAGATCGCCCAGGAGCTCCTTGATCTTGCGGACGGGCGCCTGACGTTGATCGGAGTTAATATCCATCACGGCGTGGAGCAGGTGAGGGTGTCGCCCCTCGGTCTCGGCCATGTAGGCCAGCGCCTTGACATCCTTGGGGAAGCAGGAACCGCCCCAACCCAACCCCGCATCCAGGAAATGTGGCCCAATACGTCCATCGAGCCCCATACCCCAGGCAACCTCCTTGACATCCGCACCCAAGGCCTCGCAGATGTTCGCCATCTCATTGATAAACGAGATCTTCGCGGCCAGAAAAGCGTTGGAGGCGTATTTGATCATCTCCGCCGTGCGCAAATCCGTAATCATGATGGTGCTGCGCAACGGGAGATGCAATTGGGCAACCTTCTCGGCGGCCTCCTTATCGGTGGAGCCCAAAACCGTTCGATCGGGATTCATGAAGTCGGTGATGGCCGTGCCCTCGCGCAGGAACTCAGGACAGGAGACCACGGAGAAATCCGGGACGTCGGGGCGCCGCTGGCGGATAATCTCGGCCACCCAGTCACCTGTGCCCACCGGCACGGTAGATTTATTGACGATGATAAGAGGGTGATCCATCACATCGGCGATAGTCTCCGCAGCCATACGCACGTAACGCAGATCGGCTTCACCATCAACACCAGAAGGCGTCCCCACAGCAATGAAGACGAACTCCGCATCTCTAATGGCCTCCTCGTAGGAGGTTGTAAAGAAGAGCCGGCCCGCAGCAACGTTGCGCGCTACCAGCTCCTCCAGTCCCATCTCGTAGATGGGCATGATGCCCTGCTTCAGGTTCTCGATACGCTCTTCGTTGATATCCAGGCAGGTGACCCGATTTCCCAGATCTGCGAAACAGGCACCGCTCACTAATCCCACATATCCCACACCGACGACCGTGATATTTTTCATAACATAAACTCCTTGGCAGAATATTTGAGCACAGACCTCTCAAGAGACAGAAAGAGCGTTGTATTCATCAATCTACCCTTCCCATACGATGGGGCAAATGATACCACACTTGCGCCCTTTTCCAACCGCTCACCCTCTGGACGCGTGGCTCAGGTGCGGTATACTTACCTCTTGAGCGATCTGTGCCAAGGAAGGGGGAGAATCATGTCATTGCGAAGTTATCTTCAGGATCATCCCATGCCGCTGGTCTGGGCATGGCGGGCAACCGAGTGGCTCCTCCGACGGGTGAAGCCTCTCTTCGAACGCCTGGGGGAAGAGCAGGCATCGCGTCTCGTCCAGCCCGTTGAGCGACTGCTCAAGCGCCCTCTCTTTGACTGTCAGGAGTGCGGGCAGTGCGTGCTGCACTACACCGGGATGACCTGCCCCATGACCTGCCCCAAGCAGCTGCGGAACGGACCCTGCGGTGGTGTACGAGCCGACGGCACCTGCGAAGTCTACCCTGACCGCGATTGCGTCTGGCTAAAGGCCGTGGAGCGCGTGCAGCGCACACCCTACGCAGAGGAGGTGGCCCGCCTGAATCCACCCGTCGATTGGCGTCTGGAGGGTATGGCCTCCTGGGTTACCCACGCCACCGAACGGGATCGCATTCCGACAGGGACCGACGAGATGCCCCGCTATGCTCAGGAGGTGTTACCATGCGAGAGATAGCTAATAGCAACCTGGCCCGCGTACTGGAAGCAGGACACTTTGCTGTCGCCGTCGAGGTCTGTCCGCCGGTAGGCCCGAATCCAGGCATGGTTTACCGCCAGATTGAGGTACTGCGCGGATACGCCGATGCCTACAACGTCACCGACAACCAGTCAGCCCGGGTTCACACCTCCAGTTTAGCCGTGAGTATCATGCTCAAGCAGGCCGGACTGGACCCGGTGGTGCAATTCACCTGTCGTGATCGCAACCGGCTGGCCATACAGTCCGATCTACTGGGTGCGGCAGCCTTTGGTATTACCAACGTACTGGCGCTGAGCGGGGATCACGTCTCAGCCGGCGACCACCCTCACGTAAAACCCGTCTACGATACCGATTCCATCAACCTCATCCGTATGATCCAGATGATGCGCGATGACCAGGTCTTTGAGAGCGGCAAGCACATCCCTCGGCGGGCGCCAGAATTCTTCGTCGGCGCCGTCGCCAACCCCTTCGCTCCACCCTACGAATTCCGCCCCATCCGTCTGGCGAAGAAGGTGGCCGCCGGTGCACAGTTCATCCAGACCCAGCTCATCTATGACGTGGATCGTTTCCGCGAGTTCATGGCCCGCGTCGTCGACCTGGGTCTCCACGAAAAGGTGTCCATTCTGGCAGGGGTAGGCCCCATCCGCTCCCTGCGCGCCGCCGAGTTCATGGCAAACAGAGTCGCGGGACTCATCGTCCCGGAGGGCCTCGTCAGACGGCTGGAGGGGCTCTCTAAAGAGGGACAGGCACAAGCGGGTCTCGATATCTGCATCGAGATCGCCCAGGAAGTCCGTGAAATCGAAGGCGTGCGCGGCCTCCACATCATGGCCGTGAATTGGGCCGATGCCGTACCCCAGGTCGTAGAGGCCCTCGATCTCTATCCTCGTCCCAGGTTCGAGGCTGTCCTGCAAACCGACATCGCTCAAACCACTTCTCCATACGCGTCCGCGTCAGGAGGCCACTATGACTGAACACCCCTTCACCAACCACCGTTACCTGAACGCCCTGGCGGATCACGTCGTACTCTTCGATGGGGCGACGGGCACGCAGCTGGCCCGTTACGAACCCACGGTTGAGGACTACGGCGGGGTCCGTACCACGGGGCTGAACGAGATGCTCCTTTTCCACCGTCCCGACCTGGTAGAGCGGGTCCACCGAGCCTATCTGGCGGCGGGCGCCGAGGTCATCAAGACCAACTCCTTCCGAGCCAACCGCATCACACTGGGCGAGTTCGGCGTGGCAGATCGCACGCCGGAGATCAACCGGCGGGCGGCCTCCATCGCGCGGCGCGTCGCCGACGAGGTCTCCGAAGAGATAGGGAGGGCGTGCCTGGTCGCCGGCTCCATGGGGCCGACGGGTAAGCTGCCCTCGCTTGACGATCCCGAGCTCAGCGATGTCTCCTTCGAGGATCTGGTGGCTATCTACGCGGAGTACGCGCAGGGGCTCCTTGAGGGGGGTGTTGACCTGCTCCTCATCGAGACTCAGCAGGATCTCCTGGAGCTCAAGGCAGCGGTCCACGGAGCCTGGCGCGCCTTCCAACACCTTGACGTGCGCGTCCCCATTCAGGCGCAGATGACGCTGGAGATGGGGGGGCGCATGCTCACCGGACCCGACGTCGAGGCCGTGACTGCGATGTTATCTGCGCTCCCGGTGGAGGTCATCGGCATGAACTGCTCCACCGGCCCCGAGGAGATGCGTGACTCCGTGCGGCGCTTGCTGGCCTTCACCAACCGACCCGCCTCCGTCATACCCAACGCCGGAATGCCCGAGAACGTGGGGGGGCAAGCCGTCTATCATATGCAGCCCAAGCCCTTCTCGACGACAATGGCCGAGTTTGTGGATTGGGGTGTGCGTGCCGTCGGCGGCTGCTGCGGCACGGGGCCGGAGCACATCGCGGCGCTGAAAGAGCAGCTGGAAGCAAGCGAGAAGACTCAGGTCACCCTACCTATCACGCCCCCGACCGCGCTCCCCTTTGCCGCCAGCAACATACAGGCGGTGGCTCTGCATCAGGAACCCCGTCCGCTCATCGTCGGCGAGCGCATCAACACCCAGGGCTCGCGGCGGGCGCGCCGCCTCGTCCTAGAGGAACGCTACGAAGCACTGCTCCAGCTGGCGGAGACCCAGGTGGACTACGGCGCCCACGTCCTCGATGTCTGTCTGGCCCTCACCGAGCGGGACGACGAAGCCGAGACGATGACCCGGGTGGTCCAGATGCTCTCCCTCAACACACCGGCCCCCCTCATGTTCGACACCACCGATCCCGAGGTAATGCGGTCGGCGCTGAAGACCTACCCCGGACGCCCCATCATCAACTCCGTCAATCTGGGCGAGGGCGAGGAGCACGCGCGGCAGATCCTCGATCTGGCACACGAGCACGGCGCAGCCCTTATCGCCCTCACCATCGACGAGGAGGGCATGGCGCGCACCGCCGACCGCAAGCTGGAGGTGGCCCATCGCCTCTACCGGTTGGCAGTGGAGGAGGTGGGGCTGGCGCCGCACGCCCTCATCTTCGACCCTCTGACCTTTACGTTGGCAACAGGTGGGGCCAAGAGCACCAACGCCGCCGTGGAGACCCTGGAGGCGTTGCGCCGCATCCACGAGGAGCTCCCCGGCACGCTGACCAATCTGGGCGTGAGCAACGTCTCTTACGGGCTGAAACCCCCGGCGCGCCGGGTCCTCAACAGCGTCTTCCTCTATCACGCCGTACAGGCCGGGCTGGATCTCGCCATCGTCAACCCGGCGCAGATCACACCCTATCCCGACATTCCCGAGGAGACGCGGGCACTGGCGGACGCTCTCATCTTTAACCGCCACGCCAACGCCCTCGCCGACTACGTCGCCCACTTCGAGGGGAAGACGGAGGTGGTGGAGGCTACGCCGACCGAAGCCCGCTCGCCCGAGGAGGCCCTCTATGCGGCGGTGCTCCACCGTCATCGCGAAGGCATCGAAGCGCTGGTCGATGCCGCGCTGGAAAAGCTACCTCCCATCCAGGTGCTCAACGAAATACTTCTACCCGCCATGAAGGAGGTGGGCGACCGCTTCGGCGCGGGAGAGATCATCCTACCCTTCGTCCTCAAATCGGCCGAGGTGATGAAGGCGGCAGTAAGTCACCTGGAGCCTCATATGGAGCGGGACGAAAGCGCCAGCCGGGGAACGGTGGTCCTGGCGACGGTCTTCGGCGACGTGCACGATATCGGCAAGAATCTGGTCAAGACCATCCTGGCGAACAACGGCTACACCGTCCACGACCTGGGGAAACAGGTACCCGTCGATACCATCGTTGAGGAGGCCGTGGCGAAGCAGGCCGACGCCATTGGCCTGAGCGCCCTCCTCGTGGCGACGAGCAAGCAGATGCAACGGGTGGTGGAGGCACTCCAACGGCGAGGGCTTGCCATCCCCGTGCTGGTGGGGGGCGCCGCCGTCAACCCCGAATTCGCGCTGCGCATCGCCGTGGGGAAGGAGGGCACACCCTACGCTGGAGGCGTCCACTACTGCCGGGATGCCTTCGAAGCCCTGCAGGTACTGGAACATGTGGTCATGCACAAGCCGAGCGCCCCTGTCGAACACCATCACGCCCCCGAAGGGGAGGGGACAGTGGAGCAGGTAGCTCCCTCCAGTGCGACTGCTGGCTGCGCCTCCTGCTCGGCCTGCACCCCACCCCTGCTCCTCTCCAAGACCCCCTCTACCGTCCTCTGCCCGACGGCACCCGAACCGCCCTTCTGGGGAACACACGTCATCGAGGAGATGGACCTCGACGAGATCCGCCCCCACCTCAACGAGAAGAGTCTCTTCCGCGTGGGCTGGGGCGCGAAGGGAGCCCGCGGTGAGAAATGGAAGGCGGTGAAACAAGATTTCGAAACTCGTTTGGCCCGCATGTGGCCTAAAGCCCCTGCTTATCTGAAACCGCAGGCCATCTACGGCTACTTCCCCGCCCAGGCGGAGGGCAACGACCTCATCGTCTACAACCCGTCG
>JBNGDR010000069.1:0-8535 GCA_049975685.1 Anaerolineae bacterium | reverse complement strand
AACATAGCTTCTACGGTCTTTGCCCACGCCCCCATCTAGGGGGCGTGGGTGTAGGAGCATCGTCTTCTGTAGCCCCTTGGGGGAGTGGATGGATAGATTCATGGAGGCTGCTATCGAGGAGGCGAGGAAAGGTCTCGCCGAGGGTGGGATCCCCATCGGTTCGGTCCTCGTGCGCGATGGCGAAATCATCGGGCGAGCTCTAACTCGCCCGCTTCTGTGTATCCGGGCTGTGGGGGTTTATCCCTGGCGGTGGTCGCCCCCCGGCGGCCTTATCCGCCCAGCGCGTGGGCTCGGGAAGCTTGTATCCTTTACCGCAGGCGAGCACGTAATGGACGCTCGACGTTAGATCCACACGGTGACCGATGGAGACGAAGACAGGCTTGACGCCGGTCCGGGTCCGCACCACTGCGCCTATGGTCTCGCTCTTGTCCTCTAGCGGGGAGATACTGCAACGCTCCTGCTCCGGCTCCTCGTAGGTACCGACGAGTCGTCGTTTGGCGCACCCGATGGCGGGAATATCGACCCAGAGCGCGACGTGGCAAGCCAGGCCTAGACGCCGCGGGTGGGCCAAGCCGTGCGCATCGAAGATGAGGAGATCGGGCCGGAGCGTCAGCTTCTCCAGCGCTTTCAGTACCACCGGCCCCTCTCGGAAACTGAGCAGACCGGGCACGTAAGGGAACTCGACGGGTTGAGTAGCCGTTACGCACTCCACGGCTGCCAGAGCCGGGAAGCTGAAGACGACGACGGCGGCGCGCGCCTCACCGCTCTTGTAGCTGGCATCCACACCGGCGATGGTGGTTACCCGATCCAGGCGGTTCTTCTTTTCCACGCGATGGGCCAATTCCTCCTGAAGGCCCATCGCCTCCCTGGGGCTGAGATCCCACCGGTGGGGTATGGGGCTCACGGTCTGCTACTCCATCACCAGCACGGCGGCGCCCTCAAAATTGCCCTCGCGCAGATCTTCCAGGGCGTCGTTGGCTTTCTCCAAAGGATAGGGATGGATGGTTGTCTTCACAGGTACCTCAGGTGCAATCTCCAGGAACTCCACACCATCCCGCCGTGTCAGGTTCGCAACAGAGCGCAACACTCGCTCTTCCCAGAGAATGTTGTAGGGAAAAGAGGGGATGTCGCTCATGTGGATGCCACCGCAAACGACGATACCTCCCTTGATAGTGGCTCGAAGCGCGATAGGCACCAGGGAACCAACCGGGGCGAAGATGATAGCAGCATCGAGCTCGTCGGGTGGCAGGGTCTCGGAACCTCCGGCCCAGACCGCGCCCATCCGCCGGGCAAAAGCCTGTCCTTCGGTGTCGCCAGGGCGCGTGAAGGCGTAAACGTCGTTCCCCTGGTGGATGGCTACCTGAGCGATGATGTGCGCTGCTGCTCCGAAGCCGTAGAGCCCCAGGCGCTGTTTATAATCGCCCGCCATGCGGTAGGAACGGTAACCGATGAGCCCGGCACAGAGCAAGGGCGCCGCCTCTGCAGCCTTGTAGATACCTTGTTCAGGGAAGGGTAGAGCGTAACGCTGGTGGGCTGCCGTGTATTCGGCATAGCCGCCGTCGATATCATAGCCGGTGAATTTGGCGTTCTCGCATAGATTTTCCTGATCCCGCTTGCAGAAGCGGCAGGATTGATCCGTGTATCCCAGCCAGGGGATGCCAACCCGGTCACCTATCTCGTGTTCATCGACCTTCGCGCCCACCTTGACCACCTCCCCGACGATCTCGTGGCCCATGATGAGAGGCAGCTTGGGGTCGGAGAGATCCCCGTCCAGGATGTGAAGATCGGTGCGGCAGACGCCGCAGGCCTGCACCTTGACGAGTACCTCCTCTGCGCCGGGTTGAGGGATGGGCACCTCTTTCAGTATCAGCGGTTTGCCCTGCGCTTCCAGAACCATAGCCTTCATTGTCTCTGGAATATGCATTGAGACCTCCTTTCTTTGGTGGCTGTTCACTTCTTATGATGAGAGGTCAGAAGGATGCTGCTCATAATCACACAGATAGTATATAGCGACTGTGAAATGGGTCAATCGCAGACGGGTGTTGTCTTCAGATTGAAATGTATGCTCCGTATAGCGCCCAGTTGTGCTTTGCGGATGCTTATGCTAAACTTTGGACATTGGAAGTGGGGCATTGACGGAGAGAACGGATGAGATCAGAGTTTTCATTGCTTCGCGGGGGGCGCTGTGCCTGAGGAACCTCTGTCGATTCTTCTTCTCGTCGAGGAGCCTCGGGAAAGAGAGGCTATCCTTCTGACACTCCGCCGTCTCTTTCCCAATCTTAGGATTCAGCAGAGTGGGGACTTTGAGCACTCTGGAATACATGCGGACGAAAAATTCGATCTCGCTCTTGTCGAGGCCTCAAGTCTATCTTCTCTGGAGCTTAGCTCTTTCTCTGGGCCGCTGATTCTGCTCCGTGAGGATGCTGCTCCTCTCGATGTTCCCAAACGTATCTCTTTCCACGTGGTGGATAAATCTCCTCAGGGTCTGGAGCAACTGCCCATGCTCATCAGTGACCTGATGAATATCGAAGAAGACGATGGAACTGGCGGTGCTGTGCAATTGCAGGAGAGCGAGGCTAAGTATCAGGCTCTCTTTGAGGCCTCCACGTCGGCAATCTTTCTGGAGACCGTTGACGGTCGGATCTTGGATTGCAACGCTGCTGCTTGTCGCCTCTATGGCTACGAAAAAGAGGAACTGGTAGGGCTTCACGTGCGGGATATCATTCCTGAGGAGCTTGCGGAGACAATTCCCGAGGTTATTGAAGAGGAGCTAGCCACCGGCAGATATATATCTGAGGCCATAGGTAAACGTAAGGACGGTACTCTCTTTCCCACGGAGGTCAGCACTCTCCTATTGACCATTGGAGGAGAAAAGGCAGTGGTGGCCTATGTGCGGGACCTCAGTGAGGAGAAAGCGGCTCGTGAGGCGTTGGAGGAGCGTGAAGAGACCCTCCGAACACTCATGGGCAATTTGCCGGGTATGGTCTACCGGTGTCGTTATGATCCGAATTGGTCTATGGAATTTGTCAGCGTGGGCTGTTTTGATCTTACAGGATATGCTCCCGACGATCTTTTGAATAACCGCCGGATCTCTTACGTTGACCTGATACATCCCGACGATCAGAAGATGGTCTCCGATAGGATTCGGGAGGCGGTCGAAAAGAATGCCATCTTCCGTCTGGCCTATCGTATCATCACGGCTGATGAGAAGATGAAATGGGTTTGGGAACAAGGGCGGGCTGTTCGTTCGCCGACTGGCGAGGTGCTGGCCCTGGAGGGCATTATCACCGACATTACCGCTAGACGGGAGATTGAAGAGCGTGTGCGCCTCCAGGCGGCAGCTCTTGGGGCTATTGAGAATGGTGTGATTATCCTCGATCGTGAGGGCCGGGTTATCTGGGTTAACCCGGCTTTCAATCGTCTGAGCGGCTATATCTCTGAAGATCTGGTGGGACGCGATCTTTCTGTGTTGCGATTCAGAGAACACGTATCTGAAGATCTTTATTCTCAACTGCGAGATGCACTGCGCGGTGGATATGCGTGGCGAGGTGAGATGATCAACGTTCGTGAGGGTAGGAAGCGCTATATTGCTGAGGTTACCCTTACACCGGTAAGTGACTTTGAGGGCGAGGTTACCCATTTCATCGCGCTTTTCCGGGATATCACCGAGCGCAGGGCTCAGGAAGAGGAGATTGCCAGATTGGCCAAATTTCCCTCTGAGAACCCCCATCCTGTTCTGCGAGTTAATCGTGAAGGGATTATCAGTTATGCTAACGACGCGAGTGAACCACTGTTGCAACATTGGGGATGTCAGCAGAGTGAGGAGCTTCCTGAGGTCTGGCGGCGTATTGTGCTCTTCGTGCACACGGCGAACCGTAGTCAGACCATGGAAGTGCGAGTGGGCAAGCAAACCTTATCCCTGACCTTGACGCCTATAGCCGATGCTGATTACGTCAATATCTACGGACGCGATATTAGCGATCGCATAGCGGTTGAGGAGGAAAAGCGACGTCGCCAGACGAGGTTGAGGCGCCAGCACGAGATCCTCATCCGACTGAGTACAGATCCTTTTCTGGGTGGAAAAGATCTGGAAGAGGCGCTAACGCTCATATGTACGGCGACGACTGAGGCACTGAACGTCGAACGGGTGAACATCTGGCAAGTGACACAGAAACCCAGTGGGATGCGTTGTCTGGCTCAATGTGGTGATCCGGTAGGTGCGGGCTGCTTGGGAGAGCGTGTGACCCAAGAGGTGTTGAAGGATTACTTCAACGCGCTGGAACAGGGGCTGGTCGTGGTGGCTCCAGATGCGAGTATTGATTTCCGCACAACCTATCTCTACGATAATTTTTGGAAACCCCGAGGGGTGGCGGCGGTACTCAACGCGCCGGTACGGCTGCATGGCAAGATGGTGGGTGTGGTCTGTCTTGAACACGTAGATTCTATTCGTAACTGGACCTCGGATGAGATTACCTTTGCCAGGCAGATCGCTGACTTGGTAGCACAGGTCTTCTCCAATGCGGATCTTCGGCGCCGCACGGAGGATCTGATGGCTATCACGCGAGTGAGTCGGGAGGTGGCCTTAGCTTCCGACCTCCGCGACGTGCTTTCCTCCATTGCCCGTCACGCTGTTGAGCTATCCGGAGCTGATGGAGGCGTAGTCTTTACCCTTGACTCAGACGAGGCCCCCGTTGTTGTAGGTTATGGGAGTAGTGCTCCCTTGGTTGAATATATTCGTAGCGGGCAAGATCTCACAGACCCGAATAGTGTCATAGGGCGAGCACTGGCTCGGCGGCGTATAGTTGCCTTCTCTGATATAGAACACGAGGATCAAAGTGTTTCTGCTGGTTTGCACTTTGCAGAGAATTTGCGGGCTGTATCGCTTTTGCCCATGTATAAGGGTGATGATCTTGTGGGCGGGATCATCGTGGCGCGTCACAAACCCCATGATTTCACCCACCAGGAGGTCGCCTTTCTGGAAGCGTTGGCTCAGCAGTTCGTGAATGCGGTCGAGAACGCCCGTCTCCTTGAGTCTTTACGACAGGAGAAAGGGCATCTCGAATTGCTATATCGTCTGGCCCATCACGTCACTGAGCCTCTCTCATTGCAAGAAGTGGCCCGGCGTTCGCTTGAAGATCTTCGCACTGCCATGGGGGCCGAACAGGGGGTGATTCTCCTTTACGATTCAGACAGTCGCCGGATGCAGCTCGTGGCCGATTCGGGTTACGAGGCGTTTGACGATGCGCTGGGGGAGAGATATCTTGGTCGACATCTCAGGGGCGGACTCATTAATTGGGTGGTTGCCCATCGTGAACCTGCGCTCCTTTCCGACCTCATGCAAGACATATCATGGCAACGGTCCGGCACGGAGGAGGCTGGGGAGCGCTCTGCCCTCGTGGTTCCGCTCATCGGTGGTGAAGATCTGCTGGGGGTTTTGGGTCTCTACGTGGAACGCCCCGCCGCATTTGACGTTGAACACGTGCGCCTGGCGGAGTCGGCAGCAGCAACTATCGCCATTGCTATTGCCAACGTTCAGCTTTTTGATGATCTTCGCTTCCTTCTCCGTTCTGAGCACGAGAAGCGCGAATTCGCGGAGGCTCTGGAAGAGGCGGCTTTCATTGTCAACACGAATCCAGATCCAGACGAGGTGCTCGATCGTATCCTGGAACAGGTAGAACGAGTGGTGGAGGGTGATACTTTCAACATTATGCTGTTTGATGGGGACGAAGTGCGGGTGGCCCGCCGTCGTGGGTATGAAGAGCTGTCGGGGGATGTCAGTCTCTCGCCTCCTGCATTTCTCATTAGTCGCTATCCCAATCTCGCTCGTATGGTCAGAACGGGCGAGCCCATAGTTGTATCGGATACCGTTGAATGTGAGAATTGGATCACACCGGCGACGGGTAAAGAATGGCGTCGTTCTTACGTTGGGGCTCCTATCCGCATCGGTGACGCAACGGTAGGTTTTCTGAATGTAAATAGCACTCAGACAGGAAAGTTTGGGCCAGAGGACGGACGCCGTCTCAAGGCCTTTGCTGCGCATGCTGCAACGGCTATTCAGAACGCGCGCCTCTTCCAGGCGTTGCATGACTACGCCGAAGAATTGGAGTCCCGAGTCGCGGAACGTACCATGGAGCTTCAAGATCAATATGTACAACTTGAGGCCGTGCTTCGCAGCACCTCCGATGGGATTGTGGTCGCAACCACCGATGGTGACATTCAACAGGTCAATCCCATCGTCGATCTCTGGCTGACCAGGGAGCTCACTCAGAAGGGGGCAGAACGTTTCCGCGATGCCGTGCGGGATCTCTCCCGTCGAGCCGTTGAACGTCCGGAGCTCGTTTTAGAACTTCAGAGACTTGATCTGGAGCTGCGAGCCGCACCTATTCCTGCGATGGCGGGTCAGGAGGGACGAGTCGTTATTGCCATTCACGACATAAGCCACCTCAAAGCTCTGGAACGTATGAAGTCGCAGTTTATCTCCGATGTCTCTCACGAGCTGCGCACGCCCATCACGACCATTCGACTTTACGCTCAGTTGCTGCGGAAGAGCCCGCCCTCAAAATGGGAGGAATATCTGGAGGCGCTTGAGGTAGAGATAGAGAGACAGGCACAGTTGATTCAGGAGATCCTCCAGTTCTCGCGCATCGATGCCCAGCGTCTAGATTTGGATCTGCAGGTGGTGGATCTCAATGAACTTGTGGAGTCGACACTGTCCAGTCAGATTCTTTTTGCTCAGGATAAGGGCGTGACTTTGGAATTTCATCCTGGTCAAAGAGTCCCGGAGTTGTGGGGGGATGCTCAGAAGTTACGACAGGTGATGCTGAACCTTATCATCAACGCTCTTCGCTACACATCTACGGGTGGCGAGGTATCGGTGCGGACGGGGTGGGCCGAAATCGAGGGAAGGGCCTGGGCCACGGTTGAGGTAAGCGATACCGGTCTGGGCATTCCGCCTGAAGAATTACCCCATATCTTTGAACGTTTCTATCGTGGTAATAAGCCCCGTGAGCTGCAGATTCCAGGGACGGGCCTGGGTTTGGCTATCGCCAAGGAGATCGTAGATTTGCACAATGGTTGGATCACGGTGGAGACCGAGCCAGACGAGGGCTCAACTTTCACCGTCTGGTTGCCACCCAGGCACGCGGGGACGAGTGCCGAGTCCCAGATAGCGAAGTGAATAGCCTGGATAGATGAAGTAGAGTTGGATCTGCCAGAGCATATTATGACGGTGTGCGGCTTTTGCACAGATGAGGGTGTCGTTTGTGAAGGGCCTGTTTTGGTTGATCATCTTGGTACGTGGAGGTGTTCATGGTGAGGAGACAGACGATTCTAGTTGTAGAGGATCACAAGTTACTCTTGCAGGCTATCAAAGACCTTCTTGAAGGTGAGAACTATGAAGTTATGACAGCTGTCGATGGAGCCACGGCCTTGAAGATAATGGAGGATAAAATTCCCGATCTTATCGTCTCCGATATCATGATGCCTAAAATGAATGGCTATACGCTCTATGAGAATGTGCGCGCTAACCCGGGCTGGACGCGTATCCCTTTCATCTTCCTCACGGCGCGTGGCGAGCGCGGTGATATTATCAGGGGGAAGGCATTGGGTGTGGAGGACTACATTACCAAGCCCTTTGATACGGAGGAGCTGGTGACAGCTATCCGTGCCCGATTGCGTCGCGCTCAGGAGATCCGGCAGGCGACAGAGGAGGAGTTCGAGGAGATCAAGCAACAGATTATCAACGTCTTGAGCCACGAGCTGCGGACTCCCCTCACGTACATCGCAGGATATACCGAGTTGGCACTTGAGGATATCTCCTCTCTATCAATGGATGAGTTGCAGGAATTTCTCAAGCGTATAAAACGTGGTTCGGATCGGCTCCACAATCTGGTCGAGGATCTCCTGATAGGGGTGCAGCTGGATACGGGGCGCAGCCGCGAGGAGTTCAACTCATTCGCCCGGGTGCAGGATAACGTAGGACAAATCGTACAACATGTGGTTCACAATTACCGCTCCCAGGCAGTCAGTGAAGATGTTCTCCTTGAGACAGAAGTGAATCCCGATCTTCCCCCGGTGAAGCTGTATGAGGATTTTCTTGAGGATGCACTGGGTCGCATTATCGGCAATGCCATCAAGTTCTCACGGAAACCCCCTCGACATGTCAAGGTGCGCGCGTACGTTTCAAATGACGAGGTGCGTATTGCCGTCTCCGATCGTGGGGTGGGCATCAGTGAGGAGAACCTGGATCGGCTCTTCGAGCGGTTCGAACAGCTGGAACGCTCGAAGATGGAGCAACAGGGCACGGGAATGGGATTGTATATTGCCAAGGCTCTCATCGAGCTCCACGGTGGGCAGATCACGGTGGAGAGCAAAGTGGGCGCAGGCAGCACTTTTACCATTCATCTACCCGTAGCTTAGAGCCGTGAACTCTCGATCTCGCGACCCTCTAGGGCTGTTGCTCGCGGGCGGTCTCCACTATTTCCGACTGCCTCATCCCCGCCTCTGGCGGCCTGTGTTGCAGCGACTGAGGATGGC